>JAKISV010000056.1 GCA_021648425.1 Rhizobiaceae bacterium | reverse complement strand
CGACCATAGGCCCAGGAAAGCGGACTGAGTAAAACAGCCTGCCAACCGGGTTTTTGCCACCAGAACGGAGGGGATTCTTCAAATGCCATTAGCCAAGCCCTTCAAGGTCCCGTTTGACAGTTAGCGGGAATACATAAGCATCAAGTGTTTCCAGCGTACGCTCAAGTGCGCCTCCCATTTCGGCAACAGTTTGGCGCGCGGCTTTAATCATTTTACCGCGCTGGTCGTGGTTTTTTAAAAGGTACTCGATGTTTTCTGTAAGATTATCTTCATCGCGCACCAGTCGTGCCCCACCGGACTTTATCAGGTTTGCATAGGCCTCACGAAAATTATCAACGTGCTGCCCTGAGAGGATTGCAGTGCCGGTCTGGGCCGGTTCAAGTGGATTTTGACCGCCTTTGGAATACATGCTGCGGCCAATGAATGCCACCGATCCCAGGCGTAGAAACAGCCCCATTTCACCAATGGTATCGCCCAGGTAAATATCTGTATCGGGTTCCAGTGGCTGATTAAGACTGCGTTGGGCTACTTTCAGGCCGCCTTGTTTGAGCAGAGTAGCTATCTCGTCACCGCGTTCGGGGTGACGTGGAACGAGCACAGTTAAAATGCCTGGCATGGTAGCGGAAAGCTTTTTGTGAACCCGGGCAACAATTTCCTCTTCGCCAAAATGAGTAGAGACGGCAATCCAGGTGGGACGGCGCGCAATAGTGATTTTCAGTTGCGCCAACTCTTCTTCATCACAAGGCAATGCATCTGTATCCACTTTCAGATTGCCTGAAATACTGATGGGCCTTGCGCCAAGGGCTTTAAATCTACCCGCATCAACCTGGGACTGGGCGGCGACGTGGGCAAAATTTCCAAACAGTGCTTCTGCAAGTTTTGGAGCACTGCGCCAGCGCTCAAACGAACGGTCAGACATGCGTGCGTTAACCAGCACCTGGGGAATGCGTTTGGCAGCAAGTTCCAGCACGGTCATCGGCCAGATTTCTGATTCGGTAAATACCGCCAGGTCAGGTTTCCAGTGGTTGATGAACCTTTTTACAGCCGGTTTGAGATCCAACGGAACGTATTGATGAAAGGTCCCTGGCGGGAGACGGTCTTTCACCACTTGTGCCGATGTCACTGTCCCCGTTGTCATAATGGTATTGATACCAAGACCATCAACGCGCGTTATCAACGGCAGAACGGCCATTGATTCTCCAACGCTTGCTGCATGAAACCATACAAGTGGACCAGCGGGTTTATCGGCGCTGGGATAACCATAACGTTCATAGCGACGTGAGCGATCTTCCTTGCCGCGACGTGCACGGATAGCTAAAAACGGCCCCATAAACGGATAGATAACAGAACCGGCAATCCGGTAGGTGCTAAGGGACATTCGTGCCCATAATTCACTCATGGGATGCCCCAACCATCTGATAGGCTCTATTGGTTATTTGATTCAATTCATTTTCCAGTTCAATGCGGCATTCTTCGAATTTATCTTTTGATGCAGGCACTTTGATCATAGCACCCATGCAGATTGCCGTGCGGCCAAATGGCAAGTTAAAAGTGGCCCCATCCCAGGCTTTTTTGAATGTATAGCGTCTGGAAGAGGCCACCGCCAGCGGGATGATCGGACGGCCCGATTTTGCCGCAAGGCGTATAATACCCTCGCAGGCTCTTCGTGGTGTACCCTTGGGAATATCTGCAGTTTGCACGACATTTTCCCCGGCCTCTAATGCACTCAGCATTTCTCGAAATCCTTGTATGCCACCTTTTTCCAATATGCGGGTTTTGTCGCGGCCACCCGATGCGCGTATTGGTTTGGCGCCATAGGCTTCAGCAATGCGGGCCTGAATTTCCCCATCAAAGGAACGTGAAATCATCACTGATGCCGGCATGTTAATTCGCAATGCAGGCAGTAATATGTGCTGGCCATGCCACACGGCAAGAATTGCCGGTTGATGGGGTGTGGCAACGTCCAGAGCGTTTTCAGGTTCAACGCTAAAACGGTTGGTCCAATAAACGAATTCAAGATAACCAACACCAAGTTTGGAAATTATTGCAGCAGCCAATTTGCTTTTTGCAATAGATTTACCCAGATTTTTTTTCCAACGCGCTGTTTTGCGCCTGGCGGGTTGGGTTGATTTTTGGAGATTATCCTCCATGGGCTAATTTCACTGACACATTGGGGAAAATTCAGTCACAGTCTTTATCTGATTGGGGGTCAAGCAGGCGATGCATGTGAACAATAAAATAACGCATGTGTGCATTATCAACGGTTCGCTGGGCTTTCGACTTCCAGGCATTATGGGCGGATTTGTAGTTTGGATATATTCCGACCATGTCAAGATTTTCCAGATCGCGAAATCTGATACCTTCCAGATCTTCAAGTTCACCGCCAAAGACAAAATGAAGTAGTTGCTTTTCCTGCTCGGGTTTAGAATTACCTGTCATCGACCTGCTTTCAAATCAATTGTGTTTTGCTGGTACTCTAATGCAGAATACCGACGGATTTCGCAAGTTCTAATGCATCATCGCAGATATCGCGTTGGCAGGCGATCAGGCCCTTTCGTTTGATCTGTGGCTGATTATACCGCAAAAGCTGACAGTCGCCATCCACCAGGTTTCCATCGGCATTGGCCAGAATAAGGTCAGCGGCAGCCAGATCCCAGTCGTGGGACCCGGGTCGGGCAAAAGCGACGTCTATGTCCCCGGTTGCTACCATTGCAATTCGGTAGGCAAGTGAAGGTACAAATTTTGTTACTTCAACGCGCCCGGCCAGGGAAGCAGAAATAATCTCATTGATTTTTAATGAACCTGTGGCTTTAGCGATGTTGGTGGAATGGCGCGCAGTAATGGGACTGCCATTGAGTAAAGAGGGGCTGCCTTTCATGGTGGAGTAGCGTTCATTCAATGCCGGACATTCAAGAACGGCGGCCACCGGTCTTTCATCTTCGACGACAGCTACAGAAATACACCATTGATCCCGCCCGTTGATAAACCCTCTGGTGCCATCAATCGGGTCGACAACAAATATTCTTTTGCAATCAAGGCGCCGGGCGCTATCTTCGTTTTCTTCTGACAGCCACCCATAATCTGGACGCGCTGCAAGGAGTTGGAGTTGGAGGAAGGAATTTACTTCCATATCGGCGCGTGAAACGGGAGAATCGCCGGGTTTCATCCAGACTTCATTTTCGGCTTTGAAATATTTCATGGCGATTTTTCCGGCACCTTCCATGATTTCTTCCAGCAGGGCCAGATCGCCAGCGTTATTTTCCTCCAATGGTCATTCCCTCCATCAGCAGGCTTGGTGCGTTTGTCGTGTTTTTAAATTCAAGGTCGTTAGCCGGGGTCATTGATTTGAACATCTGTTTTAGATTTCCAGCGATAGTGATTTCGCTGACCGGAAAGGCGATTTCGCCATTTTCGATCCAGAAACCTCCAGCACCCTTTGAGTAGTCGCCATTGACCATATTGACGCCGTGGCCAATTGTTTCGTTGAGATAAAGGCCGGTGCCCAGTGACGCGATCATGTCATCCAGGCTTGTTTCACCATTTTGCATGTAGAGATTTGTGGTTGACGGTGCAGTTCCAGAGCCGCTGCGAACAGCGCGGGCATTGGTTTGCAATCCCAGTTCATGGGCGGTGGCGCAATCTAGCACCCATTGTTTAAGCTCACCATTGTCAACGAAAGTAATAGCGGCGGTGGAAACCCCCTCCCCGTCAACCGGGCGCGAACCCAATCCACGTTTAATGAGCGGGTCGCAAACAATGTTGATGGTATTGCGGCAGATTTGATCGTTCATATTATCGATTAAAAAACTGGTTTTTCTCGCAACCGAACTACCGTTGATTGCACCTGCGAGCGCCATCAATATCCCGTTTGATTGGCGGCGGTCAAAAATTACGGGATAGGCTCCGCTATTCACCTGTCTGGGGTTGAGCCTTTTTACCACGCGTTCTCCTGCTGATTTGCCGATTTTTTCGGGCGATTGCATATCTTCTGCATGGGTTGCGGTGTCGTAATCATAATCGCGTTCCATCGAAGTGCCTTCCCCGGCAATCATCGCAGCAGAGCACGAATAGCGTGACAGGGAATAACTGCCTGAAAATCCGTTTGAAGTGGCCAGAACAAAACCGGTCATACCCCAGCCTGCACTGGCGCCCATGGATTTAGTCACTCCACCTACACTCAGCCCGGCTTCCTCACATTGGAGTGCCTGATTGGTCATTGCAGAAACACTGGGGTCATTGGCGTCAAATAAATCCAGGTCAGGAAGCTCTGTCGCCAGGCGCTCTTTGGGGGCCAGCATGGCATGGGGGTCTTTGGGCGAGACTTTTGCCATGGCAACTGCTCGGTCGCAAAGTTCTCTCATGTCCGCTGCCTGATTGGCAAATACGCTGGCGGTGCGGCCATCACAAAATACCCGCAGGGAAAATTCGTCGCTTTCGGAGCGATCGGTATTCTCCAGTTTCCCCTCACGAACCGACAGGCTCAGGGATTGGCTCCTGGCTACAACGCAATCGCAGTGATCGGCACCGGCTTTGCGGGCAAGAGCGACCAGTTCGGCGGCCCGGTCTTCTAAACTATTCAATTGGATGGATGCAGACATATGAATTCCTTTTTATTCATTGCATAGTAGCCTATTGCAATTGCATCAAGTGTTCGATTTTCCTCAACCTTATACAAGGCCGATTGATAACGATTTTTTGTACTACTCATTCAGGGTTTCCCTTTTTGGCCGATCAATCATCACAAAATCCGAAAACCGGAAAAACTCCGGCGGTTTTTACCACCGGTTCGACCATGCGCCATGTTGTCAACATGACAATGGCGGGGGCAATCGGGCTGGTGTCTATATTTGCTGTTGATCTTTTAAACCTGTTTTATATCTCGCGACTGGGGAAACAGGAGCTGACGGCGGCAGTTGGCTATGCCTCGACTATCATGTTCTTTACAGTTTCGCTCAGCATTGGTTTTACCATAGCTTCTACCGCAATTGTGTCCAGGGTACTGGGGGCGGGGGATATTGAAAAATCCAAAACAGACAGCGGTACGACGCTGATATTTATTGCCATAATAAACATCGCAACTGCCTTGATCATGTTCCCGTTCCTGGGCTCAATACTCAGTCTGCTGGGTGCCAGTGGCTACACCCATGAAGTAGCTCTGGATTTCATGCGTATTGTCACGCCCGCTATTCCGATGATGGGATTTGGTATGTGCTGCTCAGGCCTGTTGCGGGCCAGGGGTGATGCGAAGCGTGCAATGTATGTGACTTTGAGCGCGGGCATTGTTGCTGCCATTCTTGACCCTATATTAATTTTCTATTTTGAATTGGGTGTACGCGGCGCTGCTATTTCCACGGTGATGACGCGTGTCGTATTGGTGGTGGTGGGACTTTATGGTGTTTGGCATATTCACAAAATGATCGCGATGCCAAGCATGCAACAAATGTCGCGTCTGTTTCGACCCTATCTGTTTATCGCGGTGCCTGCTGTGCTCACCCAGGTGGCTACACCGGTGAGCAATGCCTATGTGACTTCTATCATGTCGCAATTTGGCGATGGAGCTGTCACCGGGTGGGCAATTATCGGGCGACTGGTGCCGCTGGCATTTGTTGCGGTGTTTACGCTTTCGGCTGCGGTAGGACCGATATTGGGGCAAAATCTTGGGGCGCAAAAAATAGATCGAATTACCGCGACCATGTGGAATAGCCTGCTGTTTACTTTCATTTACACCATGATCATGTGGGCAATTCTGGCGATATTTGCCGACCAGATAGTTACTGTGTTTAAACTGTCAGATGAAGCGGCCCGCCTGGTGAAATTCTTTTGTCTGATTATTGGTGGAACTTACATATTTCAGGGTGGCTTGTTTGTGGCCAATGCAGCTTTCAACAATCTAGGCTATCCATATTTATCAACTCTATTTAATTGGGGCCGTGCGACAATCGGCACGATACCTTTTGTCTGGTATGGTTCGCGGTGGGGGGCAGAGGGCGCGCTTGCCGGATATGGTGTTGGCGGGATATTATTCGGCGTAGGGGCAGTGATTGTGTGTTTTCGGGTAATCAGGAATCTGCCTGGAAAGGCACCTACAGTGCCTTGAGCAACACTTCCAGCCGCTGGCGGGTGTCCTGGCGGGTTTCGAAAGTATTCCACAAAATCTCTTCGGTTTTGAGGAAATCCATCACCCGGTATTCATGAATATTCGGCCTGACCATCAAGTCAGGTTTTTGTTGTGCTACCTTCAGGCTGGTGATGCGCTGCATCAACAGTTGCATGGTTCCGTAGCCCAATTCGATGCGTTTGGGCATTTGCGGGTTTTCGCCAACCGGTCGACCGACCACATCCACAGCGACGATCAGATCAAGCTTTTCTTCAAAAACATCAAATGGCACAGGATTTAAAATACCGCCGTCAACCACCAGTCTGCCGTTTATTTTTTGCGGACGAAACATCACCGGGATAGCGGCAGTTGCTGCCAGTGCCTGATACAGATCGCCTTCACTTAAAACCATTTCGCTCATATTATAAAAATCAGCGGCGACTATTTTGAGCGGAATTTTCAGCGAGGCAAAATCGCGCGGGATTTCTTCGGGCATAAATGCATTCATTATCTTCAGTGGATCAAATTCTGCAAATCGCTTTTTTTCACCATCAAAAATATTACCCAGGGTGGCCGGGCGCAGTTTCCATAATTTCGAAATGACATTGGAACCCTTGGAAAAAGTTCGAATTACAAACTCGCGTACTTCTGCCCCGCTCATGCCTGCAGCATAGCCTGCTGCGATAATACCGCCAATGGAGGAACCAGAAATAACAACCGGCTTGATGCCCAGATCATCAAAAGCTTCCAGCACATGAATATGGGCTATTCCACGTGCACCACCGCCACCCAATGCCAGGCCGATTTTTACCATTTTCAACACCTGTTCAATTTAATTGCAGTATTCTCGAACCAGTTCGAACCTACTGTAACCTAATTTAGGAGTTTGTGGCGCCAACTACAACCATGGTGGGTTTTTGTTTTAGCAATTTGGCTGCAACGCGTTTGACATCTTCCAGGGTAACGGAATTAATTATCTGTGCGCGGCGATCAATATAATCAATTCCCAGATTTACCTGCTGGATGGCAACCAGCACACTGGCGACTTTTAAAGAGCTATCCAGGTTCCTGATGGCGTAGGAACCAATGATATATTTTTTAGCAGCTTCCAGTTCCGTTGCCGTGGGGCCATTGTCGGCCATACGTTTGAGTTCTGTACTGATAATCTCAATGGTCTTTTCCACCTGATCGGTGGCGGTGGCTGAACTGACAAGGGTGAATGCGGCATTGGAATAAGTGGCTATGCGCGAATATACCGAATAGGCCAGCCCGCGTTTCTCGCGCACTTCATTATAAAGCCTTGAAGAAAATGTCCCCCCGCCCAAAATGTGATTTACGATATAGGCGGCGAAAAAATCAGGATCTGAACGTTTCAACCCCGGTAAGGCAAAGCTGATGATCGACTGGGGAGTATCAAATTGCTTTTTGATATCTTCACCAAATTCAAGACTGGCATCAGTAATTGTTTTCAAGTCTGATTTTTCCGGCAAATCGCCAAATACCATATCTATTACCGGTGCAAGCTCCTGTTGGCTGATTGCACCAACAACGCCAATTACCAGGCCTTTTTTAACCAGCAGCTGGCGATGGATTTTTACCAGATCTTCCCGGTTCAAAGTGGCGACACCTTCGGCATTGCCATTGGTTGGGCGTGCGTAAGGATGATCCTTGAAAAGAACGGAGCGAATGGTTTTTGCAGCGATTGAGCCTGGGCTATTTTCAGCTCTTTTATAGCCCAACAGCATCGCCTGACGCATTCTTTCCATGGGTTGGTCATCAAATCTTGGCTGGTTCAGAGCAAGACGCAGCAGGTTGAAGGACTGTTTTGAATTTTCAGACAAGGTTTGCATGCTACCTGTGAAATAATCGCGACCGGCTGAGAAACCTATTTCCATGCCCAGTTCTTCCGTTTTCGCCTGAAACTGTGGACCATCAAACTCACCAGCACCCTCATCAAGCATGGCGGCAAGCAATCGTGTGGCGCCTACTTTTCCCTTGGGGTCCTGGGTAGCCCCGCCGGCGAATGAATATGAAAGCGTTATAATGGGTGAGGTGTAATTCTCGACAAGATAAACCTTGATACCCAAAGGCGTGGTAAATTGCTGTATTTCAACTGCCTGGGCAGAGCTGATATTTACGGTTGGCAACACAAAACCCAACAGGAGCAGGAACACATATTTCATGATATTTTCCAATTCTAATTTCAGGATTTCTGCGCGACGTCGGTAGCATTTTTCGGCAACAAAAATCCGGTAACCGAGCGGCTTTTTACCAGGTACTTCCTGGCAACGGCATTCACCTGTTCAACAGTGACTTTTTTCAAAAGTTCAGGCCAGTTCAATACATCACCCAGTTCACCATCCATCGCCAGCACAGCACCAATAATACGTGCCATGGTGCTTTGATTATCTCGACTGTAAATCGATGATTTGATCATTGTATTCCTGGCTTGATCAAGTTCTTTTTGCGTCACACCATTGGCGATGATGTCATCAAGCGCCTTGTCAATTTTTTCTTCCAGCTGAACAATGGTGGTATCGCCGCGTGGAGAGGCATGAATTGAAAAACGGGTCATGTCGAGAGCCCCGCCGCGCAACCCTGCACTGATAGAGGTGGCGAACTCATTGTCGATAACCAACTGGCGATGGAGCCTGCTGGTTGAGGCACCTCCGAGAATATTTCCAAGAATATCAAGTGCCTCAGCAACACCGGGTTCTGCGGTGTTATAAGAAGGCACCAGATAAATCCGTGTCATGGAGGGTGTGGTGACGCGTTCATCTTCATAGGTGACGGTTCTGGCGGTGACCGGTACAGGTTCAACAACACGCTTGCGTTTGCCAGGCTCTGCGCGGCGCGCAACTTTTGCGTAGGTGTCTTTGGCGTATTCACGAACAGTTTTTTCGTCAATGTCACCTGCAACAATCAGGATTGCATTGTTGGGGGTATAATATTTATCGTAATATGCAATTGCATCTTCGAGTTTCAGATTTCGGATTTCATTTTCGTAACCAATGATTGGAATGCCATAAGGATGATGGCGAAACAGGGTTGATTCCACGGTTTCTGCAAGAATACTACCGGGATTATTGTCAATTCGTGAACGGCGTTCTTCGAGGATAACCTTGAGTTCTGTTTTGATTATTTCTTCGCTCAAAACCAGATTTTCCATGCGGTCGGCTTCATAAGCCATTGCCATCTTCAGGGCGTCAGGGGATACTTTCTGGTAGTAACCTGTAAAGTCTGATGAAGTGAATGCATTTTCCTGACCGCCAATTTCCGCTACTTTAGCGCTAAATTCACCAGCTGGAACGGTTTTGGTTCCTTTAAACATCAGATGTTCGAGATAATGGGCGATGCCTGATTTACCTGCCGGTTCATCGGCGGCACCTGCCTTGTACCAAAGCATATGGGTGACTACCGGGGCGCGGTTATCAGGGATAACCACCACCTGCAGACCGTTTTCCAATTCAAAAGTAGAGATATCCGGCCCTTTTTTGACAGATGTTGTAGTCACGGTCTTCTGGGTGGTTGTTTTCACCTGATCACTATTGGCCTGAACCGGAAGCATTGTCTGGGATGTCAAGGCAACGCCCAGCATCAATGCATAAATAAATGACTTCATATTATCTCCAAAATTTATTCCCCATGCCACCAGTAGATAACAGGTATGGTATCGGGAGTTAACATTCCACTTAACTTTTCGTCATTAAACTGAGAATATGGATAATGCTATCACCATATTTTCTCTGGTCGAGCATTTGATATCCATTGAGCGATGGCGCAGGATTGCTGGCGTTGTCTTCAATTATTACAACTGTATTGGCTTTCAGCCAGCCACCCGTTTGCAATAATGGGATGGCTTGTTGCGCAAGATTTTGTCCATAGGGCGGGTCTACAAACAATATATCAAAGGGTTTAATGCGCCCGGCTTTTCCAAGCTTCGTTGCATCAAGGCGCATCAGACTGGATTTTGATTGCAAGTTCAGGCTTTCGATGTTCTTTCTGATCAGCGCTATTGCCTGCGGCGAATTATCAACAAACAAACAATATTTTGCACCGCGCGATAATGCCTCAAGTCCAAGCGCTCCACTGCCAGCAAACAGATCTATCACACGGCCGTCTTTCAAATGGTCTGCATATGAACTGGCAATGATTGAAAACAGGCTTTCACGCACCCGGTCGGATGTGGGTCGAATATCGTCGTTCGCAGGAGAGGAAAGCAGGCGGCCGCGAAATTTTCCGGCGATTATTCTCATCGGGTTTTACCGGGAAATTGCTTGTTGCTTTTTTTGCCTTTTTTGCGTGATGAGGGGAATTGTTTTCTGGTTTCCAGACGTTCCATGGTTCCGGTTTCAATTGCGCCACGAGGTGTTTTTTGTGTCCGCTTCTTTTTTACAGTTGTTGGTTTTTCATTTTTTGATGGCATCTGATTAATAATAGGAGCATCAAAATCTGCGCCGGACTGCATTATCAGGCGTTCACCCAATTGGTCGCGCAAGGTTTTGCCGCGAATTTCCTGTATCTCGCCCGCACCCAGTTCTCCCAATTGGAAAGGCCCATAGGAGACTCGAATAAGCCTATTCACTTCAAGGCCAATGGCTTTGAGTACGTTTTTAATTTCCCGGTTTTTTCCCTCACGAATTGCAACATTTAACCAGGTATTGTGTCCCTGCTGGCGCTCAATTTCTGCTTCAACCGAGCCGTACAGGATGCCGTCCACGGCAATGCCGTCTTTGAGGCCTTCAAGCTTTGCGGTATCGACACGGCCATGGGCGCGAACCCGGTAGCGGCGCAGCCAACCGGTGGCGGGTAATTCAAGAGTGCGAGCCAGGCCGCCATCATTGGTCATCAACAGCAGGCCTTCGGTATTCATATCAAGGCGGCCAACGCTCAATAGTCTTGGCAGGCCTTTGGGCAGCTTCTCAAATAGAGTGGGACGGCCTTCAGGGTCGCGATTGGTTGATAAAACTCCGGTGGGTTTATGATACAGCCAAAGCCTGGTGCGTTCGCGGCCAGGCAGCGGTTCGCCATCGACGATTATGGCATCACTCATGGTGACCGTGCAGGCGGGAGATTCAAGTATTTTACCATTTAGCGATACACGCCCGGCCAGTATCCAGCTTTCAGCTTCACGCCGCGAACACAGGCCGGCACGAGCCATGCGTTTTGCAATTCTTTCGGGTTTTTGGATTTCTTCAGTTGACGGGATCGTTTTTTGTGACCCGCCTTTATCCTGACGGGATTGTTTATCCTGGCGGGATTGTTTGGATCTGGTATTCTTGTTATTCATTTTCATATCAACATATTTTACTGGCAAAGACCAAAGTGGCCGGAAAAACCCATCTAAGGTCAGGACCTAATGACACGTTTCATGGACGCAGCAATTGACGAGGCAAAAGCTGCGGCACTTCGCAATGAAGTACCTGTGGGGGCGGCGCTGGTCAAGAATGGAAAAATTATTGCAAAAGACGGCAATCGCACACTTGAACATAAAGACCCGACGGCGCATGCGGAAATTCTGGTAATCCGCACCGCAGCATTGGCTCTGGGCAGTGAACGATTATCAGATTGTGATTTGTACGTGACGCTGGAACCATGTGCGATGTGTGCGGCGGCCATTTCATTTTCCCGAATCAGCAACCTCTATTTTGGGGCCAGTGATATCAAAAGCGGCGGGGTGGAAAACGGGGTGCGTTTTTTTAATGATGCCAGCTGCCATCACGCGCCGCAGGTTTATGGCGGGTTGCAAGCAGAAACAAGCGGCATGTTGTTGAAAACGTTTTTTGAAAAAAGGCGATAGCTTTTATAGCGGCAGAAGAGAGTTGATGTTCAAATCAACTATTCTATCCACATGCCAGTGTCATTCTGCTTTTTAAGTTTGGCAGCTTTCTCGGCACGTTTTTCTTTTTCAGCTTCTGAAACCCCTAAATCGCCTGCTGGCGCACTGCCATAGGGAGTTCTGTATTCCACCGGTGGTTCAGTCAGGTATTTTCTGGTTGGACCGGTTGAATAAGCATATTGAGCTCTTAGTTGGCGAACTTTTCGGCTTTTATCTTTTTCAGCTGCATCGATGGTTGAAGCGCCTTCCCTGTCCAAATCGGGATTATCGATTTTTCCCCGCAAAATACGGATACCAGCTTTTTGGCGGCGCTGCTCGGCGATCGAAATTTCTCCGCTTCTTGGGTCAGCTTCTTCAGCTTCGCCACGAATTCGCGCCAGTCTTTGTTCGGGGCTTTCGGGCCAATCGACATTGGAGGTCGTTGCTTCTTCTTCAAGCGGGGCAGGAAGTGTGGCTGTTTGAGCGGGCATCACCAGATTTGGTCTGGCGGAATAATTGATACGCTGTTTGCGTTTGGTCGTCCCAAACGACACCATGCCTTCAAGGTCGTTGAGCAATTGTCGTTCCTGGGTGACGCCAGTGCCGTAGGTTGTGCCGCCAACGCAGCCCGACAAAATCAGGAGCGAACCCATCAGGGCTATCATTGGTGTTATTTTGCCTACAATAAATCTGCTCATTATTTTCTTCCAACTAACAATGTGATAGTTTGTATTAAATTCTCAACACCTGTGCAGGCGTGCCTTGACCACCTCTGGCGCAACAAAGCGGCAAAAATCTGTCTGAATGTACAATATTGCCAGATATCTGGCAATGGTGGTAAATTCACGTTTTATATCAGCTTTCCAGTTCACGCATCGCATTTGCATCGCGCAGGGACAGGTCAGGAAAATCCGGGTCACTGCCTACTTCGGGTAATACGCGCCAGGAACGGGCGCATTTGTTCCCTGAGGCCAGGGCAGGTACGACTGCAACGTTTTGCACCTCGTCAATGGTGAAAGCCGAATCGGGAGCTTTGCCGGTTTTTACTTCAATCTGGCTGGTGATGCAGATCTCAGCAAAGTCCTGACCTTCCAGAGCAGTCATCAATTCATTGTCATTGATATAAACCACCGGGGCTGCTTCTAACGAAGAACCGATGCGCTTTTCGCGGCGTTCGATTTCCAGTGCGCCGGTAACAACGCGGCGTACGCGGCGGATTTTCTGCCATTTTTTTGCCAGTTCATCATCGCGCCATTCAGCGGAAATTTTGCTGAATTGCTCCATATGGATTGAACCGGCGTTTTCATCGCGCGATTGCCAGCACTCCTCCATGGTGAATGGCAGCATCGGCGCCATCCATTTGGTGATGTTTTCAAACAAAATACCCACCACCTGCAATGAGGCTTTTCGGCGCATGGATGAAGGCGCATCGCAATAAAGCGCGTCTTTGCGGATATCGAAATAGAAGGCTGACATTTCCACGGTCATGAAGTTGAACAGTTGCGCGAAGATGCGTTTGAAATCAAAATCGTCATAACCTTTGCGTACTATCTCATCGAGTTCGACCAGGCGATGCAGCATCAGGCGTTCGAGTTCCGGCATGTGGGCAAAGTCAATTCTTTCGCCTTTGTCATGACCAAGGGTGCCAAGCATCCAGCGCAGGGTGTTGCGCATTTTGCGGTAGGCGTCGACGGAGGTTTTAATGACCTCGTCGCTAAAACGCTGATCCTCGGTGAAATCTACAGAGGCCACCCACATGCGCAGAATATCGGCGCCATATTGTTTGATAACGTCCTGGGGTGCGATGTCGTTGCCAAGTGACTTCGACATTTTCTTGCCCTCTTTGGTGACGGTAAAGCCGTGGGTCAGTACGGCCTTATAGGGTGCGCGGCCCCTTGTGCCACAGCTCTCGAGCAGGGAAGAATGAAACCAGCCGCGATGCTGGTCAGAGCCTTCAAGATAGAGATCAGCCGGCCACTGCAAATCGTCGCGTTGCTCCAGAACAAAGGCATGGGTGGAGCCAGAATCAAACCACACATCGAGAATGTCGGTTACGCGCTTCCATTTAGAAGCATCATGGTTAGAGCCTAAAAAGCGTTCCTTTGCGCCATCGGCATACCAGGCATCTGCGCCTTCTTTTTCAAAGGCTGCAATGATGCGCTGGTTGACGGCCTCATCCTTGAGGATATTGCCATCTTCATCGGCAAAAATCGCAATCGGCACACCCCAGGCGCGCTGGCGTGAGAGTACCCAGTCCGGGCGTTTTTCAATCATCGCGCTTAGGCGGTTCTGGCCGGAGGAAGGTACAAAACGCGTGTCGGAAATTGCCTGCATGGCGCGTTTGCGAAGAGTGTCGCCTGCCGCGTCAATATCGCGATCCATATAGACAAACCATTGCGGCGTATTGCGGAAGATGATGGGTTTTTTCGAGCGCCATGAATGCGGGTAATCGTGCTTGATGCGGCCACGGGCGAACAGGTTGTTTCTTTCAATCAGGGCAGTAATGACGGATTGATTGGCATCACCCTTTTTGCCTTTATCGTCGAGCACGCGTTTACCTCTAAATCCTGGAGCACTTGCAGTAAAATATCCTGCGTCATCCACCGTAAATGGTATGTCGGTATCAATGCCAGATTGTTCAAGAAAGTGACTATTTTCCATCCAGACATCAAAATCCTCCCGTCCATGGCCTGGCGCCGTCTGAACGACATCCGTACCGGCATCCACGGATACGTGTTCGCCGTTCCGGCTTGGAAC
>JAKISV010000055.1 GCA_021648425.1 Rhizobiaceae bacterium | reverse complement strand
GACTAATCCTTTCCTACGCCCCTTTATGCGTTGCTGCGGGAGGTGTGGAAAATTTTGTAATCGGATCAGAATTCCGGCGACTGACTGCCATTCGCGATGCAAATAATGCATTCCCCTTTGTCCAAGACCTTGTTGTCTTGGCTAATGATGTGAAATCCATATTGGGGCCGGGAACAAAAGTGACTTATGCCGCCGACTGGACTGAATATTTCGGCTATCACCCCCAGGATGGCAGTAACGATTTATACTATAATCTTGACCCGCTTTGGAGTTCGTCCTCAATTGATGCGGTAGGTATTGATAATTATATGCCGTTGGCTGACTGGCGGGAAAATGGCGACCCTCAGGAAGTGGAAGCAACGCAGTATAGTGTTGAATATTTCATGCGAAATATTGCTGGAGGAGAAGGATACGACTGGTATTACGCCTCCAAACAGGACCGCCAGTCCGCTACGCGTCCACCAATTACCGATGGCAATGGGGACCCCGGGGTCTAGCGTTTCAAAGATTTGCATTCCGGGTGGTCAAATCCGCATCAGTAGCGCATAGCCGGTATAATTTCTTCAGCGCCAACCCAATGGGTTCCTCAATCAAAACCTTTCTGGTTCACTGAATTGGGTTGTCCCGCCATCAACAAAGGTGCCAATCAGCCAAACGTATTTTTTGATGAAAAATCCGCCCAATCGCAAATTCCCTATTTTTCTTCAGGGGAGCGGGATGATCTCATACAGAGAAAATTTCTGGAAGCTCATTTCAATTATTGGAGCGATGGCCCCCAGGTTAATCAGAATAATCCGGTATCAGCAATTTACCCCGGCAGAATGGTCGACATCGATAACATCAGTCTTTGGACCTGGGATGCGCGTCCGTTTCCAGCTTTTCCAATCTATCAGGATATCTGGTCAGATGGCGATAACTGGATAAAAGGCCACTGGCTTACAGCACGAATTGGTGCCTGTAGCCTTGACGACCTGGTTGCCGAAATTCTGAGCGATTACTCATTTTTCAAATTTGATGTAAAAGACCTTTCTGGTTGGGTAAATGGATTTATAATTCCAAACCAGGCTACAGCCAGACAGGTATTGGAACCACTACTGGGCCTGTTTGGATCTACCGCCACTTCGCAAAATGGCAAGATTAAATTCCTGCCAGCTGCATCAAATCCAGTAGCTGAACTGAACCCTGTTGATTTTGTGGAAAGCGAGGAGTTGCCGATTGTAACAACGACGAGGGCGCAGGTAACTGAATTACCGGCAGAAGCTATTGTTTATCACGACGAAATCCGCATCAAAATTGAAAGTATCGCCAGCAAATCAACTAGATTGGATACTCAGAGTTTACGTCAGGTGCAAATGCAATTGCCCGCTGTATTGCCCGCAGAACTTGCACAAAACCTTGCAGATTCCCGTATACGCGATGCTTGGATTGGCCGGGAAGGCATGCAAATTTCGCTTCCTGCACAATCGTTGCAGTATACTCCCGGAGATACAATAACCATAAACGATGAGCGCTATAATGGCCTATGGCAGATTCAATCGATAGAAGACGGAAATGAACGTTTATTCGACTTGAAAAAAGTCGAACGGCCCATGGAAATGAGCTATCCATCCTCATTACCTGCAAGAGCACAATTGCCCCCTTCAGGATTTGGTCAACCTTTAGCCTTACTGCTTGATATCCCGCGCCCGCTGTCTTCAGCCGCCAGTTCACGTAACTTGCTGACAGCTGTTACAGCTAATCCATGGGCAGGAAACTACGCCTTTGCGTCATCTCCCGATACCAGCGGTTTTGAACTACGTAAAAGTTCAAATAAACGGGCAACAATTGCAAAACTTACCAGTTCCCTGTCGCCTGGGCCTCAATCGCGCTGGGATAACGCAAACATTATTCAAATTGCGCCGATCAATGGCGAATTCCCCGCTAAAACTTCGTTGGCAGTTCTGAACGGCTCAAATGCTCTTGCAGTGCAGAGCGATGATGGTAACTGGGAAATAATACAATATCAAAACGCCGTACTTGAGAATGATGGCACCATATCATTATCAGGATTGCTGCGTGCCCAATTAGGCACTGAAATGCCAATGTCCCATGGCAGTTCCGCTGGAAATTTTCTGGTTCTCCTGGATCAGCAGGTGGAAACAATAGAATTGGGTGAACTGGAAAAAAATCTTCCCCAAAACTGGAGAATCGGGCCGGGAGCGGATGCCATTTCCCAAAGCAGTTATCTGCAACAGTCTTTTACATTTACCGACAAAGCATCAAAACCATTCAGCCCCGTTCACATCAAAGCACACCGCCTTGCAAATAATGATCTAACAATCACCTGGAAGCGCCGTTCGCGTATTTATGGTGATGATTGGGATGCCGTCGAAATTCCTCTTGACGAAGTAACTGAAGGTTACCGGATCACGGTTTTCAATGGTCAGAATGTTATTCGTGAATTTGATGTCACAACCACGAATGCAGTTTATGCCGCTTCCGATCAAATTGCAGATTTTACGACATTACCACAATATCTTTCACTGACGGTCGGTCAGTTGGATGCCTTTAGGATGTGAACCCAATTCAGTCCGTTGATTTTGTTGCGAATAACTGATTCAAACTCTCCAAAGGAGATTGAATCATGCGTTTTGACTTGTCTGATGAAGAATGGGCGATAATTGAACCCTTGTTACCGTTGAAGAAAAGGGGGCCTGAGCGGGTTGATGACCGGCGGGTTTTGAACGGGATATTCTATATCTTGCGAACCGGAGCACCTTGGCGTGATTTGCCGGAACGTTACGGGCCACGAACAACGGTCTATAACCGTTATGCTCGCTGGGCACGACGTGGGGTCTGGCGCGGGGTGTTTGAGGCTTTGGCAAAGACCAATGAGGATAGTTTGTTGTTTATCGATGCCTCCATCGTCAAGGCGCACCGCGCGGCCACCGGCGCAAAAGGGGGGAACTGGCGCAGGATATCGGCCGCTCACGCGGAGGCCGCACAAGCAAAGTTCATGCTGTAGTCGATGCAAAAGGCCAATTGGTACAGGTAGTTATCACGGGTGGCCAGGTTCATGACAGTCAGGTTATTCCCGCTTTAATGGAGGGCGGTCTGAACAATCCCTTGGCCATTGTCGCCGACAAGGCCTATGGCAGCGCCAATATTCGAAGGCGTATTGCAGATGAAGGTGCTTTGGCTGTCATTCCTTCAAAGTCGAATGCGAGACACCCGATACCCCATGACGTAAATCTCTACGCCATGCGCAACATCGTCGAGCGGTTCTTCTGCAAGATGAAGGATATGAGAAGATTGGCAACACGGTTTGAAAAACTCAGCAGGAATTTCCTCGCCATGGTACACATCTTCGCAATCAGGCAATGGTGCAATTGAGTCCACACCCTAGTAACGTCGGTTCAGAACGCTCAGCGTATCTGGGTCCGTTCACATAATTACTAGTGAAAAAGTCCCACCAAGCAAAAGGAAACTGAAATGATTGACGAAAAACCCTGGTACTTGTCCAAAACAATTTGGGGATCATTGATAGCAGTCGCTGCTGCTTTAGCCGCAACCGCTGGCATAACCATCGATGGCCAAAACCAGCAGATAATATCCGATGCAATTTTGCAGGTGATTGCAGCAGCAGGCGCATTACTGTCAATTTATGGACGCCTGTCCGCTACTGACCTGATCAGTTAGATGTTTCGATGAAGTTCTTGCTCGCCTTAGCTAAAATTATTGAAATAATCGCCACAGCTTTCAGCAACTGGCGCAAAGGCAAAGATGCTATCCGCAGCAATCAACTGGAAAACGACGCAGAGGCTTATGTTAAACTCAGAAAAGCTTACAAAGCCCGTTTTGAAAACCGCAACTCGCGGCGCAGCAACAAAAATGCTGCTCGCCGCGAGTCTTCTCCTGACGGGATGCGCAAGGACAAATACCAGCGTGACTAATAATTCCGGTTCCTCTTACGAATGTCTGGCATTTCAACCCATTTACTGGTCTTCAAATGATACCAGCAATACAAAAGGCCAGATACTGGAGCACAATTCTGTATGGGATGCGCTTTGCCAGCCTGATTTGGCAACTCAATAGGCGCTAACTTTATAGTCCCATTAACATCGCTCGATAATTATTCAGTTTAGGTTCATATTATCCATGGTATAAATGTAGCCATGAGAAAAATATTACTCCTTTGCGCGTTTGCGCTGACTGTTTTGTCTTCCCCCTCTGCACTCCTGGCGGCGGACACCTCCCTCTATAAAAATTCATCTGCCCGTGCAGTTCCTGCGCCAATTCTGATCGCCAGTGGAAATTGTGCCGCTAAAGCAGATACCGTTGCCGCATCGTATAAAAATGCTCAAATTCTGTCGGTTGAGGAAAGTGGATCATCCTGTATAATTGTTATTCGTATAAACGCTAAAGACGGCAGTCCGCCGCGAATTATCAGAAAAACAGTTTCCGGCTGAACAGGGTTTCCAACGATCATGCGCATTCTTGTAGTTGAAGACGATAAGGATTTGAACCGCCAGTTGGTGGAAATGCTAAGCGAGGCTGGCTATGTCGTTGACACAGCTTATGATGGCGAAGAAGGTCATTTTTTGGGCAGTACGGAGCCTTATGATGCGGTAGTGCTTGATGTCGGATTACCGCAAATGGATGGCATTACCATTCTGGAAGAATGGCGAAGGGAAGGGCGCATCATGCCGGTTTTGATGTTGACAGCCCGTGATCGCTGGAGCGATAAGGTTGCTGGCATCGATGCAGGTGCTGACGATTATGTTGCCAAACCATTCCACGTTGAAGAAGTGCTGGCACGTATCCGTGCATTAATTCGCCGCTCCTCAGGTCTGGCTTCATCGCAGATAAATTGCGGTCCTTTGGAGTTTGATACCCGAACCTCAAAAGCAACAGTTGATGGGCGCACACTTAAACTTACATCGCTCGAATTGCGTTTGCTTTCATATTTATTGCACAATCAGGGAAAAATTATCTCGCGCACCGAGTTAACAGAGCACCTTTATGATCAGGATTTTGATCGCGACTCTAATACAATTGAAGTATTTGTCGGGCGACTACGCAAAAAATTGGGTGTGGATATGATTGAAACAGTCCGCGGCATGGGCTACCGATTGCAAGCAGCGGATGATGAAGACTGATACGCTTTCCTTCAGATTGTTTTTGTTCACCTCCTTGTGGATGCTGTTTTCGCTTGGCGTTGTGGCAATTCTAGTATCTCAGGACTATCGGCGTACCGTTGAAAAACAGTTCGAAGATCTCATCACCGCAAACCTTTACAACTTGATGGGCTCAATCAAGTCAGATGAGCAGGGTATGCTACTGGGTAAGCCCAGCCTGGGTGACAGCCGCTACCAGAAATACAAATCAGGCTGGTACTGGAGTGTCAGCTCGCTCCCGCAGGGTAAGATAATTTTGTCTTCGACTTCACTGGCAGGTCAAGATTTACCGACTGCCGTCGATGTAAAATATGATGCGGAATATCAGCGTTCTTACAGATTAAATGACAATGCCGGCAATACCCTCATGGCAGTCGAGGCTCAGGTATTTTTAGGTGAGGGCGATAATATTTTTGTATTTCGCACTACCGGGAATCTCGCTGTTTTAGCCGAAGAAATCTCGAATTTCCGCCAACGACTGATATTGCTGTTGGGGGTATTTGGCGTTGGTCTTGTTTTGACATCTCTGGCCATAGTGCGCTTTGGTTTGAAACCAATTCGGTTGGCAACCGGGCAACTTGCAAAAATTCGTGATGGAAAAGCTAATCAAATTGAGGGAAAGTTTCCTAGAGAAATTGCTCCGTTGATTGAAGAAACCAATGCGCTAATTAAGTCCAATCAGTCCATTGTGGAACGTTCCCGCACCCAGGTGGGCAATTTAGCCCATTCATTGAAAACGCCGCTGTCAGTATTATCGATGGAAGTGAAAAACCTGCCGGCACCATTGGCAAAAATCGTGCAAACTCAATTAACGGCAATGAATACTCAAGTGCAAACCTATTTAAATCGTGCAATGATTTCGGCTCGCCATGGCACAATAACCTCTCGCGCAGATGTTAACCAGACTTTGGAACGCCTGGTGCGCACTTTCAATAAGTTATTCCGCAATGTTTCCTTTAAGATGACCAGTTCAAATGATGAACAATTAATATTTGCTGGGGAACAGCAGGATTTCGAGGAAATTCTTGGAAATATTCTCGAAAATGCAGGAAAATCAGCATCCGCAAATGTGGAGATTACAGCACGCCAAATTGATGCAAACCCCAAAAAACTAATTGAATTGACTATTTTGGATGATGGTCCAGGACTTTCAAAATCCGAAATCAGCTATGTCCTGAAACGCGGCAACCGCCTGGATGAAAACAATCCCGGTACCGGCCTTGGCCTTTCCATAGTCAGTGATATATTGCGCGAATACAAAGGTGACTTGCAAATTAATACTGCCCAAAGTGGTGGATTGCGCGTGGTAATTACATTGCCTGCTGCATAAACCGACAAAATGCTATTAAAATCCCTGACAAGCTTTGGTCATTGTTTACCTTTAAGCCCCATATTGAAAAACGTATTCGAAATCATGATTGCTTCCATGCATCTATTCCTTTCAGGTCATAAGTCACCCTTCATTCGCCTACTATCACTTTTGTTGTTCGCGTTACTGGCTTCCTGCTCAACTTCCGGCACTGATGTAAATTCAGCAAAACCGTCAAGTTTCTCCTTTTCTGCGGTTAGCAATGGCTGGCCTGGCGATAGTTCAAAATATAGAGAACTGGCAAATGGCCCTCTATCCGGCGAACTGGGTTCTTCTTTGTCACGAGCAGCAATCAAGCAAGCACTTGAGGCCGAGTATAATGCCCTGGAGAAAAGTAAACCGGGGGAAGTTGTAGATTGGCGCTACTCCGATTCACAAACCGGCAAAATTATTCCCTATTCGCCCTACCGTGTGGGATCTTCAAATTGTCGCAGGTACATACATTCTGTTTCAATTGAAGGCACAACCCGCCAGGCCACAGGCACCGCCTGTCGCGACAATAGCGGCGTATGGACACCTTTGACGTGAAATAGTAGCAATCTGCATATTTATTTTGCCAATAACTGTGTAATTTCGCAGAAATGCTGAAGCGTGTTTCATTTGAATGCGACTATTTGACCAAAATTCAATCACAAATAGATGATGTGATTGCCTCTTCTTCAATTACCGCTATGAGTACCCTATGATTTTTTGGATATTGATAGGGCTTTTGACCCTGGTAACAGTAAGCGTGGTTGTAATTCCGGTTTTTGGCAATGCCAAAAAGCTGGATTCGCCTTTGGAATATGACAAGGAAATATACAAAGCGCGATTAAAAGAAATTGAACAAGAACGCACCCTTGGCACCATCAGCGAACGCGAATATGAAAATTCGCTGGCCGAAGAAGGCAAGCGTCTGCTGATGCTTGCTTCTTCCGATTCCAATAACGATGTTGCTTATAAACCGACTTCTCAAAAATCAGCGGTACTGGGCGCATTGTTTGCAGCAATACTGGTGCCATTAATAGCATTAACAGCCTATTTCAACCTCGGCGCAATCAATACACCTGACCAGCCTTTGCAGGCTCGTCTTGATGCCGACCCTCGCGGTCAATCTTTGCTGGTATTGTTGCAAAGAGCGGAAAACCAACTTGCCAAAAATCCCGATGATGGCCGAGGTTGGCTGATAGTAGCACCTGTTTATATGCGTATGGGCCGCGTACAAGAATCCATTACCGCGTATCGTAATGTCATCAGAATACTGGGGCCAACGCCAGAACTGCAAACTTCTCTTGGTGAAGCAATTGCAGTGGCGGCAAACGGAGAGATTGATAAAGAAGCCCTGGAACTATTTAAAAAAGCGGCCGATGCTGATCCAGCCAGCCTGAAACCGAGATTTTTTATGGCAATTGCGCTCAATCAGTCGGAAGAATTTGAAAAAGCTGTTCCCGCCTGGCAAAACCTGATCAAAAATTCCCCTACTGATTCACCTTGGCTGGATGTTGCCCGTCAGCAATTGAAACTTGCCCAGGGAAAAATTGGCAACAATATACCAGATGCGGTTAGCAATGCGCCTGTTGCCGATAGCAATGCGCCGGGTAATCCAACAGCGGAAGATATTGAAGCGGCTGGTCAGCTTAGTACAGATGATCGCCAGTCATTTATCAATTCCATGGTTGAAAGACTGTCCGCAGAATTAGAGGAAAATCCTCAAAACAAAGCCGGCTGGCAACGTATAATCCGATCCTATACAGTGCTGGGTAGGAAAGACGAAGCATTGGCTGCTATTGAAAAAGCAATGCAGGTGTTTGAAGATGATAAAAATTTCATGACCGAGCTTGAACAAAACAAGCAGGCTTTGGTAAATTAATTGTGCATTGAGGGTTCGTACTATGACAAGAAAACAAAAAAGACTTGCAGGCCTTGGTTTTATTGCAGCAGTGCTGAGTGGTGCTGTTGGCCTTGTATTAGTGGGCCTTCGAGATGAAATTGTGTTCTTCTATACGCCAACGGAAATCGTTGAAGAGAGCAAGGCTGCGCAAGGTCAGCGTTTTCGAATTGGCGGACTTGTGAAGGAAGACAGCTTGCAAAAGCAAGGGACAACTGTATCTTTTATCATTACCGATACAAATAGCGATCTTACGGTCAATTATACCGGAATTTTACCCGATTTGTTCAAAGAGGGGCAGGGCGTAGTTGCTGAAGGCACCATGAATTCCGCTTTGGTATTTGTAGCTGATACCGTTCTTGCAAAGCACGATGAAAATTATATGCCAAAGGAAGTGACAGATTCCCTGAAAGAACAGGGGTACTGGCAAGAAGACAACAAGGGAAGTTAGATAAAATGATTGTTGAACTTGGCCACTTTACGCTTATTTTAGCACTGGCGCTGGCAGCTGTGCAATCAATTCTGCCGATAGTAGGAGCAAAAATAGGTAACGTAAACCTGATGCGCTCTGCAAATCAGACTTCTATGATGATGACGGTGATGATTGCGTTTTCTTTCGGCGCTTTAACCTGGGCCTATGTAAACTCCGATTTTTCTGTCTTGAATGTCTGGCAAAATTCTCACTCGTTGCAGCCACTATTGTATAAATACACAAGTGTGTGGGGTAATCATGAGGGCTCATTGTTATTGTGGGTTTTGATATTGGCATTTTTTGCTTCATTGGTCACAGTCTTTGGCAGGAATTTGCCGCCAGTATTAAAAGCCAATGTTTTGGGCGTGCAGGCCTGGATTTTATTCGCATTTTTGTTGTTCATTCTGTTTACGTCCAACCCCTTTGAACGCATGCCCAATGCGCCGCTTGAAGGCAAAGACCTAAATCCTATTTTACAGGATATAGGCCTGGCTATTCACCCGCCATTTTTGTATTTGGGTTATGTTGGTTTTTCCGTCACATTCTCTTTTGCCATGGCAGCTCTGATATCGGGTCGAATTGATGCAGCCTGGGCGCGCTGGGTGAGACCATGGACGTTGATTGCCTGGATATTCCTGACAGCTGGTATCTCAATGGGTTCCTACTGGGCTTATTACGAACTTGGCTGGGGTGGCTGGTGGTTCTGGGATCCCGTTGAAAATGCTTCCTTTATGCCTTGGCTGGCAGGTACAGCTTTGCTGCATTCCGCACTCGTCATGGAAAAGCGTGAGGCGCTGAAGATATGGACTGTTCTTTTGGCTATTGTGACATTCTCCATGTCACTGTTGGGAGCATTCCTTGTTCGCTCGGGCGTACTGACATCTGTACATGCATTTGCCACAGATCCGGAAAGAGGCCTTTTCCTCCTTGTTATTCTGATTGCATTTATCGGTGGGTCTTTGACCTTGTTTGTAATGCGCGCAGGTATGTTGAAAACCGGTGGATTATTTGCGCCGATATCACGCGAAGGAGCTTTGGTTTTAAACAACCTGTTCCTGTCGGCCGCTTTGGCAACCGTGTTGTTTGGAACCCTTTATCCTTTGCTTTTAGAGTCAGTTACCGGCACTAAAATTTCTGTTGGTGCTCCATTTTTTAATCTGACTTTTGGTCCACTGATGTTACCGCTGTTGTTTGCGGTTCCTTTCGGGCCGTTATTGGCCTGGAAACGCGGTGATTTGTATGCTGCCATGTCGCGCCTGTATCTGGCGGCTGGAGCAGCTCTATTGGCGGTGATAATAACTCTGGCATTTACAACCGATACGCCAATATTGGCTGCACTGGTTATTGGCCTGGCATTCTGGCTGATGGTCGGGGCTTTTGCCGAAATTGCCACACGAACCGGCTTGCGTAAAAACGGTATATCCAAAGCATTTGCCCGCGCCCGTGGTCTGCCCGGCTCGATCTGGGGCACAGCTTTTGCCCACTTTGGTCTGGGTGTAACATTGATGGGAATTGTGGCTGTTTCCGTCTATGAAAAAGAAGTAATCGTTTCGATGAATCCCGGGGACAGTGCCACTATAAGTGGATACGAGTTGACATTGAAAAGCATCGAACCGCGTCGAATAGCAAACTACACGGAAGATGTTCTCACTTTCGATGTAGTATCCCCCTCCGGTGAAAAGTTCACAATGGCGCCAACCAAAAGGTTTTACACTGCGCGCCAAATGCCTACTACTGAATCAGCAATCTACACTAGCGGCTTTTCGCAACTTTACATCTCCCTGGGCGAAGTCACAGATAACAAAACCGCAATCGTGCGCATGTGGTGGAAGACTCAGATTACACTAATTTGGGCTGGCACTATATTTATGATTTTTGGTGGATTGTTGTCTCTGGCTGATAGAAGGCTCAGAGTTGGGGCGCCAAAACCTGCTAAAACAAAAAAACCTTCGGGAAGGCAGCAAGCCAATGCGTAATTCACTTTGTATGCTGTTAGTTACCCTCATCTTTTTTGGAACGCTGTTGCCGCAAAAATCTTTTGCCGTTAACCCCGATGAAGTCCTGTCCGATCCGATATTGGAGCAGCGTGCACGCGATCTCTCAACTTTGTTGCGGTGCCTGGTTTGTCAAAATCAGTCAATTGACGATTCGGATGCTTCCCTTGCCAAAGATCTAAGGGTTCTGGTGAGAACCCGCTTGGTTTCTGGAGACACCAATGATCAGGTGATGGATTACATTGTCAGCCGTTACGGTGAGTTTGTATTGTTGCAACCTCGGTTTGGGCTACACACCTTATTGTTGTGGGTTTTGCCATTTTTTATCATCATAATAGGGTTTGTCGCAGCATTTATAATGTTTAGAAGGCGAAGAACAGCCAAAGCTGCTTCCCTTACCCCTGAAGAGTATACCAAATTGTCAGAGCTGATTGAAAACAGGGATTAATAATATTCCAACACCTTGTTTGGTGTTAGTCAGAATATGCTTGTCATAATTACCAAAGTTTAATCATCCGGCAATGTTAACGTAAGTTTCAATACCCCATATTGCGATTGCAAGCTATTCGGGGTCTGCCATTTGGGCGTTGGCAATGGGTTTCCGGGTGCTTGTTTCAAATATCCCATACAAGGAACCTGGAAATGACTATTAAAAAACTACTCGCTCCTAAAAAAATCAGCCGCATCGCATTGGCTGGTGTGTTGGGCGTTTCACTGCTTTCTGCAGCTGCATTAATTCCTCCCCCGCTTGGTACCAATGCCAATGCTCAGCCGGTCACATTAAATACACCGCAGATGCCGGGATTTGCAGACGTTGTTGAGGCTGTTTCTCCCGCGGTTGTCAGCGTTCGCGTTAAAGCAGACATGGAAATGGCTGCCGATTTCCCATCACATCGTGAATTTCGATTTGACCGAAGGTTCATGGATAAATATGGAAACATGCCATATTTTAGAGATGATGAGCGGCGCGGAGAACGAAGCAAACGCTATTCCAGGCCCGACCACCGTGGAAATAAGAGCCAGCGCTCCGCTATATCTCAAGGTTCAGGATTTTTTGTTTCCGATGATGGCTATATTGTAACCAACAATCACGTCATAGCCAAAGGCAGTGAATTTACAGTTATTCTCAATGATGGTACAGAATTGTCAGCAACCCTGGTAGGTGGCGACAAGCGTTCTGATCTTGCCGTGCTGAAAGTTGATTCAGGCCAAAAATTCACTTATGTCGAATTTGATGACAAAAACCCGCGTATCGGGGAATGGGTTGTCGCCGTGGGAAACCCGTTTGGGTTAGGTGGAACGGTAACCGCAGGCATCGTATCTGCCAATGGCCGTCAAATCAAAACCAACAAATATGACGACTTCATCCAGATCGATGCTGCCGTCAACAAGGGTAATTCCGGTGGGCCGACATTCAATCTGTCGGGCAAGGTAGTAGGTGTAAATACCGCGATATTCTCGCCAACTGGCGGCAATGTTGGTATCGCATTTGCTATTCCAGCAGCCACTGCTTCAGAAATAGTTGATGATCTAATCTCCAACGGTAAAGTAATGCGTGGCTGGCTTGGTGTCCAAATTCAACCGGTCACCAGCGAAATTGCGGAATCTATTGGTTTGGATGATGCCAAAGGTGCAATTGTCGCCGGAGCTCAGGATGCCAGTCCGGCAAAAAATGCAGGCATTAAGCCCGGCGATGTCATTACTGCGGTAAATGGCACCAAAATCAAAGGCCCGCGTGCGCTGGCAAAAGAAATCAGCAATATCAATCCTGATTCAGAAGTAATCATATCCTTGTGGCGTGACGGAGCCAGTAAGGATGTGACTGTAAAACTGGGAAAACTACCCGATGAAGCATCCCAGGGTCGCAACAACACTCCTCGTGCGCTTAAAAGTCTGGCGCGTATCGGACTGGAATTGCGTCAGTCCCCCGATGGTGGCGGTGTAGAAGTGATTGATGTTGTTCCCGACAGCCGTGCTGATAAACGCGGAATTCGCGCCGGCGATATTATAGTCACGATCAATGGTGAAGAAGTTTCTGATCCAAACCAGGTCCTGGAAATTATCCGTCAGGTTAGAGAATTGAAGCGCAACGCTGCGTTATTCCAGATTGAACGTAATGGTGAAAGCCGGTTTGTCGCAATACCGTTACGTCGTGGATAAAATTCTTTATAAACTGGGAAAAAGCGGTGATATCAATATCACCGCTTTTTTCTTTTTCAAATAATCAATGTGCTGTAAGGTTTGCATATGCATATTTTAATCATTGAAGACGACAGGCAGGCCGCAGACTATCTCGTTAATGCCTTGGATGAAGCGGGTCACAATGTTGATCATGCGGCAGATGGTGAAGCCGCATTCGTCATGTGCGATTCGGGTGAATACGACGTTTTGGTAGTTGATCGCATGTTGCCAAAAATGGACGGGTTATCACTTCTCAGAAAATTGCGCGATCGCGGAGATATGACACCTGCTCTTATATTGTCTGCCCTTGGGCAGGTGGATGATCGCGTAGAGGGGCTTCGTTCCGGCGGTGATGACTACCTCACCAAACCCTACGCATTCAGCGAATTACTGGCGCGCGTTGAAGTGCTCTCCAAACGCAAAATTGTTGACGACGCCGAAACGCTGTTGACCGTGTGTGATTTGCGGCTGGACCGCCTGTCGCACAAAGTATTTCGCGGTGAAATCAAGATACTGCTGCAACCGCGTGAATTTCGCCTGCTTGAATATTTAATGCGAAACGCGGGGAAAGTTGTCACAAGAACCATGCTGCTGGAACAGGTCTGGGATTATCATTTTGACCCCCAGACCAACGTCATCGATGTTCACATTTCGAGACTGCGTGGAAAAATCGACAAAGAGTTTGATTTTCCGCTTTTACACACGGTTCGCGGTACCGGGTATATTCTGCAAAAAGATACGATTGATTGATGATGCAACGATTGCGAAAACTGTTTTCGGTAACGGCAGTTCGCTTAACGATAATTTATTCACTGCTGTTTGGTGCAACAGCCCTTGGCCTGATTTTTTATGTTACCCACGCAACGGTCAATATTCTTCGCCAGCAAATTACCGTCTCCATCAATGATGAATTGAGGGAAATAGCTCAAATTTATGAAGAACGGGGTTTAAATGGCGCAATATCTGCGCTTGAAATCCGTTCGCGAGCACCCGGCGCCAATCTCTATATTGTTGCCAGCCCGGCGGGACAAATTCTGGCGGGAAACGTCCTTGACCTTGATGATGGCGTAGTCAGTAAATTAGGCTGGACCAATCGTACTTTTCGCTACAGCCGCTTTGATTCCTCCCCCGATGATAATTACCGCGCCTTTGCCAAGATAGTCAGACTGCCAAACGGTATGCGCCTGTTGGTCGGGCGCGACATTGGTGAGCCGGAAAAGTTTCGCAAGGTGATTTTTAATGCACTGGCCCTGGCCCTTGGCTCGATGGTGGTTTTAGGTTTGCTTTCCTGGTTTTTTGTTGGAAGAAGAGCGCTCAAACGCATAGATATGGTATCACGTTCAACCGATCGCATCATGTCTGGTGATCGCGAAGAGCGGTTGCCTGTCACGGGTTCGGGTGATGAATTCGACAGGCTTTCAGAACGGTTGAATACCATGCTCGATTCTATCAATCAGTTGGAAGAGGGGCTCAAACAGGTTTCAGATAATATTGCTCATGATCTCAAAACCCCGCTAACGCGTATCCGCAATACAGTTGAATCAAGTTTAGCCACAACCGGCAATAAAACCGGTCACCGTCAAGCATTGGAGAGTGTTCTTGCAGAATCTGAAAATCTGATAAAAACGTTCAATGCGTTATTGATGATCTCAAGCGTTGAATCCGGTTCCA
>JAKISV010000054.1 GCA_021648425.1 Rhizobiaceae bacterium | reverse complement strand
TTGCACCACCAGCACACCAAGTGAACGCCCCGAACGCAACATCGGCACACCCAGAAAGGAAGAATAATGTTCTTCCCCGGTTTCCGGTAGATAGGCAAAAGAGGGATGTTCCTTGGCATCGGCAATATTGATCGGCCGCGCAGTTGCAGCAATGCGCCCGACAAGGCCCTGACCAAATTTCAACGAAGACTGGTGAACCGCATCCGGGTTAAGACCTTCGGTGGCAAACAGTTCCAGCACATTGTCAGCACGCAACACATAGACCGAACAAACCTCCGCCACCATATTGGCGGCGATGGCTTGCACGATCGTGTCAAGTCTTTGCTGTGGACCCAATTGTTCTGCCATCACATCGCGCAGACGTTTAAGCAGTACCCTTGGACCCGTTGCCGGGTTTCGCATTTCTACTTCCCTTTGGGGCTGTCCGAACAGGTGGCATTGTGCATCGCCTATCGGCTTATTGTTGTCATCTTGTGACAGCGGCAAGAAATTTTACTACTCTTTATCGAGACCATAGACAGAATGCAAAGCCCGCACTGCAAGTTCGGCATAGGCGGCATCAATCAATATAGATATCTTGATCTCGGATGTTGTGATAGCGCGAATGTTCACACCATGTTCGGAAAGCGACTTAAAGGCGGTAGCAGCAACACCTGCATGGCTGCCCATACCAACGCCGATTACCGATACCTTGACCATGCCCGGATCGCTTTGCAGCACTTCGAAGCCGATTTCGCGCTTTGCTTGTTCCAGCACCGCCAGCGCTTTTTCCAGATCGCCATCGGGTACGGTAAAGGTCATGTCAGTGACAGAACCATCCTCCGACACATTTTGAACGATCATATCGACATTCACATTGGCCTCGGCCAAAGGCCCAAACACCGCTGCTGCAACACCGGGTTTATCGGAAACCCGGCGGAGCGAAATTTGCGCTTCATCCCTGGTATAGGCAATACCGGTTACAACCTGTTTTTCCAAAATCTCATCCTCACTGCAAATCAGTGTTCCGTTAAAATTGTTCTGATCAACAGCCCCCGGTTCTTCAAAACTTGAGCGAACAAACAGCCTCACATTGTTGACCATTGCCATCTCTACCGAGCGCACCTGCAAAACTTTCGCCCCAAGTGACGCCATTTCCAGCATTTCTTCAAATGATACCTGAGACAGGAGCGTCGCCTTGGGTTCTATTCTGGGGTCTGTCGTATAAACGCCATCGACATCCGTATATATATCACACCTGTCAGCATTAATGGCAGCCGCAACAGCTACCGCACTGGTATCAGACCCGCCACGCCCCAGCGTGGCAATACGATTATCGGGTCCCACACCCTGAAAACCGGCAATCACCGCCACCTGCCCGATATTAAATCGCTCAATCAGTTGTTCGCCGTCAATTTCAGTGATACGCGCCGCACCGTGGGCATTGTCCGTCTTGATTTGTATTTGCCAGCCAAGCCAGGAACGCGCATCAACCCCTAAAGACTGCAAAATAATTGCCAGCAATCCAGCGGTCACCTGCTCGCCCGAAGAGACGATTGAATCATATTCACGCGCATCATGCATGGATGAGGCTTCGCGCGCCCAGCCTACAAGCTCGCTGGTTTTGCCAGCCATTGCAGAAACCACTACAGCCACCTGATGCCCGGCCTCAACCTCGCGTTTCACATGCAGCGCCACATTGCGGATTTTATCAATATCAGCCACCGATGTGCCGCCAAATTTCATCACTATGCGCGCCATTGTGTAGCCTGCCGATATCCTGGATGTTTATGGATTATAATAAGGTCAGGCCGAAGCCTTAAGATTGCAAATCTGTTTATATGGAATCATTTGCCGTCTTGCAAATACTTAGCCAATAAGTCAGTTTAAAGATGAAAACAGGCATCAGGAATTAAGTCGATGAGCAGCCAGACCAAAACCACTGTAGACCAGGCGGATGTTGACCGGTTTTCCGCCATGGCAGATGAATGGTGGGACCCGGCGGGAAAATTTAAACCTCTGCACAAGTTCAATCCGGTGCGCCTTTCCTACATCAAGGAAAAGGTCTGCGAAAATTTCAACCTTGATCCCGCCAGTCCAAAACCCTTCGATGGTTTGCGTTTTCTTGATATCGGTTGCGGCGGCGGTCTTTTGTGCGAACCCATGGCCAGACTGGGTGCCGACATAGTGGGCGCTGACGCATCCGCTACCAACATCGAAGTTGCCCGTATTCACGCAAACCAATCCGGTCTGGAAATCGACTATCGCGCGCTAACTGCCGAGGCGCTGCTTGAGCATGGCGAGAAATTCGATTGCATCTTAAACATGGAAGTGGTGGAACATGTTGCCGATGTAAACCTGTTCATGACCTCTTGCGCTGATATGGTAAAACCCGGCGGCCTGATGTTCGTTGCCACCATCAATCGTACCTTCAAAGCCAATGCTCTGGCAATTTTTATGGCAGAAAACGTATTAAAATGGCTGCCAAAAGGCACTCATCAATACGAAAAACTGGTACGCCCCCGGGAACTGGAAGAACCGTTGAACAAGGCAGGAATGCAAATTATTCACAAAACCGGGGTCACCTATAACCCGCTTCATGACCAATGGAGTTTTTCACGCGACATGGAAGTCAACTATATGATATTGGCGCGCCGCAGCGCCTGAGCACAAACAAAAACCGGGCATAAATTTAATTCAGCCCGGCTTTCTATATTTAAAAACAAATATTGATCAGGCGGCTTTTTCAGTTTTGCCGTCTGTTTCTACCGCTGTCCCATCATTGGTGGCCCCATCATTGGTGGCGCCATCGGTCGCTTCAGGTTCATCAGTCTTTGGACCGCGTTTGGGGCCAAGTGCCAGGTTCTTCACAATCAGCGCCACTGCCTCTGTTGCCGAAATTTTATTGACGGCAGATAATTCGCGCGACATGCGCTCCAACGCAGCTTCATAAAGCTGGCGCTCTGAATAGGATTGTTCTGGTTGATTTTCAGACCGGAACAAGTCACGCACCACCTCGGAAATCGATATCAGACTTCCCGAATTGATTTTCGCTTCATATTCCTGGGCCCGCCTGCTCCACATGGTGCGCTTCACCCGGGCGCGACCACGAACAGTTTTCAATGATTTGGCTACAACTTCATCACTGGCAAGCTTGCGCATTCCCGCAGTTTCAATCTTAGGAATTGGCACGCGCAAAGTCAGTTTGTCTTGCGCAAAATCGATAACAAACAATTCAAGTTTGAACCCTGCAACCTCCTGATCTTCAAGATCAATGATCTGACCAACACCGTGGGCTGGATAAACAACAAACTCGCCGGTTTTAAATCCCTGACGTTGAACTGGTTTTTTGGCTGTAGCCATATAGTGAGCACTCCTGTTTGACTGCGTGATTAGTCTGCAGCTCTGGGTCTTGCTATGCATTCAAAAACGGGCAACTGCCCAATCAATAAATCATTTATTAAAACGAGAGAGATTTTGAAAAATCCGGATACAAACGTTTTGGCGGTTCCAGCAACAAGTTGCTTTCAAAAACCGCGCCTTTACGTTTCAAGTTTCATGCAATGTAAGCAGAAAAGTATATCAGTATCGCCCCCATGGACGTGACCGAAATTTATCCAACACCAACCATTAATTGAAATCTCATTCGACTGTTGCACTGTTTATAACAGAAAAACCCTCAAATATCAACTTTTTCTCATATGTGACGCTTGTTTTGCCTGCTCACCAACATTTATGGCAAACGCAACTGGTTAATCGGCCTAGAAAATATCAGCCGTCACCCTTGCCGGGTTTGGATGAAAAATATTTCTCAAATTTTCCTTCAACCCCTTCAAAATCCTTGCCGTCAGCCGGCCCATCTCTTTTCTCGGTAATATTGGGCCATTTCTCGGAATATTCAGTGTTCACCTCAAGCCATTTTTCAAGACCCGGCTCCGTATCAGGTTTAATCGCTTCTGCTTCGCACTCAGGTTCACAAACCCCGCAATCAATGCATTCATCAGGATTAATCACCAACATGTTTTCACCCTCATAAAAACAATCAACCGGACACACTTCCACACAATCCATATATTTGCATTTGATACATTTATCGTCGACGATATAGGTCATGGGTCAGTCCGGTGCGCAGAGGAAATTTCGGGAGTTAGGCTTTCATCGAGAGCCTGCCAGATTGAAATAGTGCTTTTGGTCAAAAATGACAAGAAGTTTTATAAACCAACCCCAATGGCGCTTATTGAAAATATTGCCTGTTCTTGAGTTGCAATAATTTTCGGCGCCCCAGTTTGTCGGGTCTTGGCACTTTTTCAGAATGATAACGCCCGCGCGTGCCTGCAGGTTTTGATTCATCAATTTCCACTGCCGGCGTTAGGTCCTCATATAATTTGCATGCCTCACTAAATGGCCCGCGCCTTTTTCCACAGTCAGTAATCCTGAGAACAAGAATTCTTCGCTCAAGGGATATTGTCAGAACATCACCAGATTTTACCGGCTTTGCAGCACTGGAAGATTTTTCTTTGTTGATACGAATTTTACCGGTGCGAACAAGTTTTTGTGCCAGCGTTCTTGTTTTCACCACCCGCGCAAACCATAACCACTTATCAAGACGAATGGTTTTTTCACCCACGACAAGCCATCATTTTTTGCCCATGGCATCTTTTAGTGCTGCCAGTTTGGCAAAAGGCGAATCGGGATCAGGTTTTTTCTCGGGCTTGCGCGATTTTGCAGCCTGGTGTTTTGCCTGAGGCTTTGCATCCTGTTTGGATTTACTGCCACCCTTAGTGCCTGGTTTTTTAGAATTACCGCGTTGCCCGCGATCATTAAATTGCCGTTTTGGCTTAAAATCACGCTGCCACAATAAAACAGTTTTAGGTTCCTCAAGTTCCCCAGATTCCTTTGGTTCTTGTGGTTCTTGCACTTTGGCTGTTTGCGGATTGGCTGCTGAGCCTTCAACCAGCTCTTCAACCGGTTCATTTGTAGTTTCAGCCGCTTCGGATTTTTCTTCTGTGGTTTCTTTGCAATCAGGTTTTGGTTCTGCCTCTTCAACAGGAAATATTTCACTTTCAAGATGCCTGTTTGAGCGATAGCCCAGGCCTTTCAAAACCTGCTCCATATCTTCATGAGTAGCCCCCAGGATCGAGAGCATGCCCGGGGTCACATAAAACCGCCTGCCATCATAAGCCCCTTCCGGCTTTTGATTTTGTTCGCCTTCTTTTTCCCCGGTCTCCTTCCACGCCAGAACCGGGCGAATCAGATCAGCCAGTCGCTCAAGAATATCAATACGCACGGCTTTTCGACCCATAATGCGAAATCCGCAAAGTGGATAAATCTCTGCATCATATTGCGCGTCCACCTCCACCGAGGTGCGCCCGGTAGCCGAAATTTGAGGAATTTCTGTGAGACCCGGAGCTTCAAGCCTGTCATGGCGAACGGCCCACAGCAGACAAATCAGCGACGTGGGGGCAGGCTTCAAAAGCAGCGGCAAAAATATATGAAAAGCACCAAACCGCACACCATGGCGGCGCAATGTTGCCCGTGCATCCTGATCAAGTTGCTTGACTTCATCAGCAATAGTGCGCCGATCTATATGGCCAAAATTCTCCACCAGTTGAAAAGCCACACCGCGCGCCGTGCCGCTAATGGTTTCATCGCGCGACATTTCCACCAGCGGGCGCAACAGATTTTCGATATGATTGGCAAGCCAGCGCTCGAGCCGGTTCTTGACTTTTTCAAGTGACGCACCGCTCAGTTGTTCATCTGCCAAAAGCATCAACCCGGGAGCCAGGGCATTGCCCTCATTGGCAATCACCCGCGCCACCACTTCGCCCAGCCAGCGCAGATATCCATCATCGGATAAAACAATATCAGCGTTAGGGCACGCGGCAAGCCTGGAAGATCGCTTCTCAATTTCCTGTGCCAGCGCCTTCATCGCAGCAGCGCTTGCCGCTTTTGCATCCGGCCCGCTGGCAGTTGCATCAGCACTGAAACGAAATCCCAGCAGTTTACCAACATGATGCCCTTCGACTACCACATCTCCGGTTTCGCTTATTTCCGCTTCCAACATTGCATTTTCCCGCAATTTCTTCATTAAAAGGCTTGTCCTGCGATCAATAAAGCGTTTCGTCAAGGCTTCATGAAGGCCATCGGACAGTTTATCTTCTATCGCCCGGGTTTTTTCACGCCAATACAAGTGATTTTCCAGCCAGCCGTCACGATTGGATATATACGTCCATGTGCGCACATGGGCCACACGATTGGAAAGCGCATCAATATCCCCATCGATACGATCAGTCAGTTTGGTCTGATTGGCAAACCAGTCTTCATTGATGTGGCCACCACGCGCCACGTCCATAAAGACCCGCGCCAGAATTTCACTGTGAGCGGCAGGAGAAATCTTGCGGTAATCCGGGATACGGCAGATTTCCCAAAGCAGCCGTACATTGTTTTGCGCATCCTCACCCGTGCACTGTTCGCGAATTTCTTCATCCCTTGTCAGCAGATCAAGCGCACGTATGTCTGAAGCCGGCAGTGCTTTTGACAACAAATGGCTGTTGGGTAATTTATTCAGGGCATCATCAAGACTATCCAGTGAAGAAAAATCCAGCTGACTATTGCGCCACATCAAAACTTTTTGCGGCTGGAACTGATGGGTTTCAAGAGCCTCCACCAACTCATCCTCAAACGGCTCAACATTGCCGGTGACACCAAAAGTGCCATCATTGGTATGACGCCCGGCCCGCCCGGCAATCTGCGCCATTTCCGCAGCACTCAGGCGCCGATGTTGAAAGCCGTCAAATTTGTGCTCTCCGGCAAAGGCCACATGGGAGACATCAAGATTAAGCCCCATACCAATCGCATCAGTCGCCACCAGAAAATCAACTTCGCCTGATTGATAAAGCGCCACCTGTGCATTTCTTGTGCGCGGAGAAAGTGACCCCAATACAACCGCCGCCCCGCCGCGTTGACGCCTTATCAATTCAGCAATGGCATAGACTTCTCCCGCCGAAAACGCCACTACCGCACTTCGCGCCGGCAACCGGGTGATTTTTTTCGAACCCGCATAAGTCAGCATCGACATGCGCGGGCGTGAAACAATTTCAATACCCGGCAACAATTCGCGCAACACACCTTCAACGGTTGAAGCCCCCAGCAGCATGGTTTCATGGATGCCGCGCAGATTAAGAATGCGGTCACAAAAGACATGGCCGCGTTCCAGGCTGGTTGCCAGCTGCACTTCATCGATTGCCACAAATTCAGCATCGGTTCGCTGCGGCATCGCCTCCACCGTACAAATCTGATAACGCGCACCGGGCGGTTCGATACGCTCTTCCCCGGTAATAAGGCTCACATTGGCAGTGCCAATTCGTTCAGCAATCTTGGTATAAACCTCACGCGCCAGCAGCCGCAGCGGCAAACCGATCAGGCCCGATTTGTGGCCGAGCATTCGCTCAATGGCCAGATGAGTTTTGCCGGTGTTGGTGGGCCCCAAAACGGCAACCAAACCTCGTGTTGAACCAGGAACGACGGAGACAGACATATTTTTACCGGCTGCTAAAGGGTGGGGAATTTACAGATGTATATCATAGCTGCGTTGATATTATCAGTAATCAACAACAACCGATGAGAAATTTTTCGGATAGGCTACAAACCGCCCAACCGGGCTGCCCACATCTATCTTGATTGGTGTATAAATTGAAGTCCCGGTGATTGGCGCCAGCCAAATCTCCATCTTTTCATTTTTACGCATAATCTCCACGCTCTTGTGACCCTTTTTATGCCCGGCCACCGGCACATACATAAATTTGCAGACATAGGCCAGGCCCTTGAAGCCTGTAGCAGAAATAGGTCGGGTGGACTTATAACTCAAAACAATATCAAACCGGGTTTCACCATCATAAACATTCAACGTGCGCCCGCACACATCCCTGCCACTTGAGGCTTCAGTAGTCGTGGGCACAACAATCGAGCTGGCCGGGTCGATTATGGATTTCAGCAGTTCATCTGTAATGGGGACATATTCTTTACCCGTGCGTACTTTTTTCTTCGGATTAGCCGTGACACTTTTGAGGTTGCCATTGTCAAAGGACATGCTCAATTTTGCGGTTTTTCCTTTTTCTGTCACCTGTATCTTGTGCTCGGCAGCAATAACATTGGCCCCCTCAAACCTGCCCTCGCTGGAAAAACTGCCTTTGCCTTTGGAAAACAATCGGGCAACACCGGCGGTTTTACCCCTGGCTGATAGTGCATAACCACCCTCAGCCAGTTCAATGGTGAAAGTGAGATTGCCAATGCGCAAACCGCCATAATTAACGTTGAACTTGGTTGTTTGAACGGTCTTTGGCGCAGTCAAAGCAGGAAATACAGCGCTTCCAACTGCCAAAAAACCAACGCTGGCGAGGCAAAACAATTTCCTGAATTTCAAAGATAGCAGCCTCATAAGGACTTCCAGTAACATGAATAATTTATATACAGCAGGCAATAAATCGCAATTAAGGCAAAGTTTTGCCCCATTTTCTACCTTGACGTATCACCCTTGAATATCTATAGAAAATCAACTTTTTCCAAAAAGGCTGAAATCTGGTCATTGGGCAATCGCAAGACGATGTCCATCCAAACAGGTTTTGCCAAAGAGAATTCAAGGAACGATTATCATGTCCAGGCGCTGTGAATTGACCGGCAAGGCAGTAATGTCCGGCAACAATGTAAGCCACGCACACAACAAAACCCGCAGAAAATTTCTGCCAAACCTGTGCAATGTCTCGTTGTTAAGTGATGCCCTGAAGCAAAAGGTCCGTTTCCGGATTTCCGCCCAGGCGCTGCGCACCGTTGAACATCGCGGTGGCCTTGATGCGTTTCTTGGTAAAGCCAAGCCGCGTGAATTATCGCCAAAGGCTCTGCTGCTCAAAAAACAGATTGAAAAGAAACTGGCAGAAGTTGCTGCCTGATTCTTGAATTGAAAATCAAAATTCAGCCCGGATAGCATTTGCCATCCGACTGGTGGCATCACCCAGGATAAAAAAATGCTGAAACCCGTACGCCTGATATCGTTGATCGCCGCCATGTGTGCGGTCGTTGTGCTATCTAATTTTCTGGTACAGTTCCCGGTCAATCAAACTATCGGCACTCTCAACCTCGCTGATTTACTGACCTGGGCCGCATTTACCTATCCAATAGCCTTTCTGATTACCGATTTGTCCAATCGATTATACGGACCGGCATTTGCCAGAAAAATTGTGCTGGCCGGTTTTATGCTGGCTGTTGGCCTGTCAATTTATCTGGCCACACCACGCATCGCCATCGCATCAGGAACCGCTTTCCTGCTGGCGCAATTGCTGGATATCAGCGTTTTCAACAAGCTGCGAAATGGCATCTGGTGGCGCGCTCCGCTGGTGTCTTCCCTGCTCGGCTCTGCATTGGATACAACATTATTCTTCACTCTCGCTTTTGCGCCTGGTTTTGCCATGCTGGGCGTCAACGACCCGTTTGCAATTGCAACCGCCCCGTTTTTAGGCCTGCTTGGCGCAGAGGCTCCGCGCTGGGTATCCTGGGCTGTTGGTGATTTCAGCGTTAAAATTCTGGTGGGCATTGCAATGTTGGCGCCCTATGGAATTTTTGCACACCTGCTTTCAAAGGGGCCATCGGACAAGCCCGCTTAGTCAGCCATTGGCAGCAATTCAAATTCCAGCATCAGGTTTCGTTGCAAAAGTGAGAAATTATTATCAGAGATAATTGTCAGCATGGTCTGGCCCTGCTGATTTTCCCACGCAGATATTCCTTCAAGATTATCAACCTGATATTGGCTATCGGCCTCAAACAATATTTCCCCGTCCAGTATTGCCCCAGGCTTGATATCAGCCCCGGATATACGGCGCATCTGAATTGCCAACCCGCCAAGCAGTGAAAACTGCCGTTCCAAAATCAGTATATCCCCGCCAGGCAACAATGTGGCACCGGTAACTTTGAATTCTCCAATTGCCTTAACCGTGAAACTTTCCCATTTTTTCCCACTGCTGATAAAACCGCGTATATTACCTTTTCCATCGACGGAAAATTCACTGAATGCAGCAACTTTGACACTATTCAGATTATCAGTGCCCGAGCGTTCCAAAACTGTAACGGCTTCCAGCCCTTTGTTACTTCGCAGATTGAATTTCCTGATGGAGGGTCGAAAATCTTTACCCCTCGACGCGAGATTGTCCAAATCCAGCGGGTAGCTCCATATCCTGCTGTCGCGCTCAAAACTCACCAGCACATCATTACCAACAATTTCCAGGCCTTCCGCATCGCCTGAATATTTTGAATTAAGTGAGCCGCCGGTCTTATCCAGCATAGGAGCAATTTTCGCATTCGATATGCCGGTTATTTTCCCCTGACTATCGCGCTCAATAAATCCTGTAAACCAGACGCCGCCATCCGACACTGATAAAAACCGGGTGCCGCCTTCAAGAATACGAATTCCTGAAATACCCCCAATGTTTTCATTATCCGAATAATATTCAATGCCACTGGAAAACCGCAAAGCACCAAATTTAGTTCTGTCTTTCACACCGACCTGAAAATTGGTAATGGGCTCTGCTTCAATTTTGACTTCTATAGTGTCCGCCAGCGCACGCGACCAGAAGTGATGGCCATAATAATAAATAGCCCCGGCAAGGCCAACCAGCACAACTGCGCCCGCCATTCCCACCAGCGTTACGGACAAAAGTCTGTTTCGCCACTTCATTAGCGTGTCGCCCTGCGTCTTTTTTGCCTGCCCGCTCCGCGGATCTCACTTTGATCTGTAAACAAATTCGCCAGTTGCCCCGTCATCGCCCCTGCCAGTTCTTCCGCATCAACTATGGTGAGCGCATTGGCATAAAACCGCGTCACATCATGGCCAATGCCAATTGCCAGCAGTTCAATGGGCGAATGGGATTCAATATCCCCGATCACTTCGCGTAAATGGCGCTCAAGAAAATTGCCCGGATTAACGGAAAGCGTTGAATCATCCACCGGCGCACCATCTGAAATCATCATCAAAATACGCCGATGCTCCGTCCTTCGCATCAAGCGGCCATGGGCCCATAGCAACGCTTCACCATCAATATTTTCTTTCAGCAAACCCTCACGCATCATCAGTCCAAGATTATTGCGCGAGCGCCGCCAGGGCGCATCAGCCGCCTTGTAGATAATATGGCGCAAATCATTCAGTCTGCCCGGCATCGTTGGTTTATCCGCATGCAGCCAGGTTTCGCGCGATTGCCCGCCTTTCCAGGCCCTGGTGGTAAACCCCAAAATCTCGACCTTCACACCACAACGCTCCAGCGTGCGCGCTAAAATATCCGCACAAATCGCAGCTATCGTAATTGGACGCCCCCGCATCGACCCGGAATTATCCAGCAACAATGTCACCACCGTGTCGCGGAAAATCGTTTCACGTTCCATCTTGAACGAAAGCGGATTGGCCGGATCGGTAATGACCCGCGTCAGCCTTGCCGCATCAAGATAACCCTCCTCCAGATCAAAATCCCACCCGCGATTTTGCTGGGCCATCAGTTTTCGCTGCAACCGGTTGGCCAAACGCCCCACAACGCCCTGCAGGCTGGCCAATTGCTGGTCAAGAAACCCGCGAAGCCGCTCAAGCTCTGCTTCATCACACAGTTCTTCAGCGGTTATTTCTTCATCAAATTTAGTGCAGTAGACTTTGTAATCAGAATTCTGAGACCAGTCCGAAAATGGCAGTTCAGGGCGGTGTGCTTCACCGGGCGTTTCAGAACCTTCATCATCTACATCATCCAGCGTATCTTCAGCAGAAGCATCACCCGCCTCGCCATCGCCTGCTTCGAGATCATCAGAATTCTCTTGCGCATCCTCGCCCTGGCTATCCTCAGCCCCGCTCATCTCATCTTGTTGCTGATCTACATCCTGATCACCCTTGTCATCGCTATCCTGGTTTTCATTTTCATCATCATTTGAATCAGGATCATGATCCCCCAGTTCATCACTCATGCCCAGATCAGCAATCAGACTGCGAATGGCGGTGGCGAACGCTACCTGGTCATCCAACTGCCCGGTAAGTTCGCTGATATTCGAACCCGCCTTGTCTTCCACCCAGTCACGCCACAAATCAACAAATCCCGCCGCACTGGGCGGTGGTTTGGCACCGGTGAGTTTTTCACGAACCATCATTGCCACCGCTTCTTCCAGCGGTACTTCCTTGCTGGTTTCCGCATCGCGGTAATTCACTTTTGAATATTTTTCCTCAAGCATCGAACCAAGGTTGGAGGCTACACCCACCATACGATTGGCACCAATAGCCTCAACGCGGGCCTGTTCCACCGCATCAAATACCGCACGCGCATTGGGCCCCTCGGGCAAATATTTGGTGTGAACCGCTTTGTCATGGCACGCCAGACGTAACGCCATCGCGTCCCCTGCCCCGCGTGTCGCTGCCAGCAGGTTGGCATTCATCTTTTTACCGGGATCAGGAAGCCTGACATTTTCCCCAACCAGAATGGGACGTTCAGATGCAAACGTGACTTCAACTTCACTGTTTTCAGCAATCGCGCGAACACAATTGGAAATAGCCCGCTTCAAGGGTTCAAAATCTTTTGCACCCGGGTTGGTTTTTTTGTTGTCACCGATACCGGCCATCAATATTTGTCCAGTTTATGAAAGCACCAGATTGGCAGATGATTCAGGCAATTCCTCGCCAAATGCCCGCTGATAAAATTCAGCTACCGTGGCGCGTTCCAGTTCATCGCACTTATTGAGGAATGTTACCTGGAAAGCAAAACCCTTGTCTTTGAAAATTTCCGTGTTCTCCGCCCAGGTGATCACCGTTCTGGGGCTCATCACCGTTGATAAATCACCGTTGACAAATGCCGCTCTTGTCATGTCGGCAATGCGCACCATTTTGGAAACCTCTTCACGACCCTCGTCAGTTTCAAATGATTTTACTTTGGCCACCACAATACCAACTTCATGATCATGAGGCAGGTAATTCAATGCGGTCACAATCGACCAACGGTCCATCTGTGCCTGGTTGATCTGCTGGGTTCCGTGATAAAGCCCGGAAGTATCTCCAAGGCCAATCGTATTGGCCGTGGAAAACAGCCGGAAAGAAGGATGGGGCTGAATAACCCGGTTCTGGTCAAGCAAAGTCAGCCGCCCGGAAGATTCAAGAATACGCTGAATAACAAACATCACATCGGGCCTGCCCGCATCGTATTCATCAAATACCAGTGCCACGCTGTTCTGATAGGCCCAGGGCAATATTCCGTCGCGAAATTCTGTCACCTGCATGCCGTCTTTGATAACGATGGCATCCTTGCCGATCAGATCGATGCGCGAAATATGGCTATCAAGATTGACCCGCACACATGGCCAGTTCAGCCTTGCAGCAACCTGCTCAATATGGGTGGATTTACCGGTGCCGTGATAACCAGTCACCATAACCCGGCGATTAAAAGCAAAACCCGCCAGAATGGCCATCGTGGTTTTGCGATCAAACAGATAATCGCGGTCAATTTCCGGCACATGCTCGTCAGCTTCGCTAAAAGCCAGCACTTCCATATCAACATCGATATCAAATTCATCCCGAACGGATATCTTCTGGTCCGGTACTGCCTGCGTCATGCTGTTTAACTCCAGAGGTTTTTCTGGTTTTGCCGGTATATAGCTCACAAAAATATTGAATGATTTAGCAGAAACCCGCCTGCTTTAAATATTTATACGAATGGATAATCTGCTGCAGTTTGTCTTCACTGGAACGATCCCCGCCATTGGCATCAGGATGAAGCAGCTTCACCAGTTCTTTATAGCGCGCCTTGATCTGATCTTCCGAAGCACTATGGGGCAAATCAAGCGCCTCAATGGCTTTCTTTTCAAGCGCTTTCAGTTTGCGATGCCTGGGGCTAACATGGGATAAGCCAGCTTTTGCCATCTTGGCGCGCATACGCGCTGAAGACCTTATCCCTTTAACCGCATCGGACCCCTCAGAAGGCATGTCGCCCTTGCGATTTACCCCCATCGCCCAGGTCGGGCGATTGCCGGTAAGAGAATCTTTTTGGAACTTGGCTATCGCATCATCATCCAGACCGGAAAAATAATTATAGGATTTATTATATTCGCGCACATGCTTGATGCAGAACATCAGATATTGACCTTCACGGTCACGCCCCAGCGGGGCTTTGTGGGCGCCGGGATCTTCACACCCGTTCCACTGACAGATACCATCATTGGGCAGCGTTTCTTTCTTGCGCCCTTTGTTGATTCGAATCTTGTCGAAATATTTTGATTTATGATCCATCGAACTGATATTGCCTAAATAAGCCGGATTGACACTGCACACCGCACCACCCACATATGGTTCAACGCCAAAGTGGGCAGTCCAATCTAATATTCCTTTAACCCCGATGGTACAAGGCCAAATCCATGAGCATGATAGAAACAATCGAAAAAAATCTTCAAAAAGAGTTTAATCCGCAAAAACTGGAGATTATCAACGAAAGCCACCTGCACGCCGGCCACCAGCCCGGTTTCGACGGCACCGGAGAATCCCACATCCGTATCCGCATCGTTGCCAAAGATTTCGAAGGCATGAACCGCCTGGCCCGCCACCGCAAAATCAACGCCCTGATAAGCGAAATGATGGAACGCGGTTTGCACGCCGTGGCAATTGAGGCCCACGCACCGGGGGAAGAAACCCGCTAGGGATGTGAATTTATTGTTGAGTTTTATAGGTGTCGTAAAAAGGATGGTTTTTACGACAGTTTTCCAGATTTCAATATGAGTGTTAAAATGGTGATTGTAAATTTGCGAACCAATTTCGAAAGGATAGGCGATGATTGATCACA
>JAKISV010000053.1 GCA_021648425.1 Rhizobiaceae bacterium | reverse complement strand
TCAATGTGGGCAGCACAAGGCGATTGCGCCGTCAGAACCGTGGTCGACACCGGCAAACTCTCCGGCAAATCCCCGTTTCAGACCCTTTTGCCCACAATATCCTGATATCAAGGGCAAAATGTCCGTATTTGGGGGTGAGTAATTACCTGTGTATATTACCACATATAGGCAGTTTTGTTAAATGCATCCAATTTGCGACGAGGTATTCCAACAGTTCAACAATAGACCATATTGATCAATTGCAAACTTTGACTTTCACCTTTACCCGCTTCCCGTAAACCCATTTCCACTGATAGACCCAGCTGCAATATTGGGGATTGGGGTTTGAATGGAATTTTAGTTTATGATAGCCAGCCCACGCGCTGTTCACCGGAAGCGCGGAAAATGTCAAGGACAATGCTACGAGTGCCATCAGGCCTGACCTTTTAAAGGGCTTCATAAATAATCCTTCCAATACCAACGGCGTTTGATAACAGCCGTTCTCGTCAAAGTTGCCAGAGTTTATGTAACATCGTTTGAGCGGCCATCATGTGCACAAAGTCACAACAGGCATATTAATCGGAAAAATTATTATTACCAAAAAACAGGATTGAACTATTCGCGAACCACAAAGACCGACTGTTTTGCGTGGCGTACAACGCGTGCCGCATTGGGGCCCAGCAGATAGTCTTTGGTTTCGGGACGATGGGAGGCCATGACTATTAAATCACATTTCAAATCATCAGCGGCACTTAGGATTTCCTTATAGATAGTACCGTGTTGAGCGTGGCTTTCAGCATTGATCTCAGCTGGAATATTATTCTTTACGAATTCTGTCAGGGACTTTTCAGTATCTGCCATGGCGCTGCTGGCATAGTCTGAGGGGAAGAACGAACCCACTACTGCCATGCCGTAGTCCGGTATGACACATAACACATGTAGTTTTGCATCATCAGCCTTAGCCATCTTCAAGGCCACAGGCAAAGCCTGTTTCCAGGAACTCTCCTGATTGAGGTCAATGGGTAAAAGAATAGACTTTGTCATTTTATCATCTCCTAAATCAGGCTGTTTGTGGTTGCGGGGTACCAATTCGACGATGGCGAGTACGTTGCAGGAACATAATCAACGCAAGTAACAGCAGGGCCGGAATATAGAATAATTCCTTGGGCAGACGGTCCCTTTTTACAAATACCGTATCTACCTTCAGGGGTCTGTCGAGATCACCAACGGTGAAAATTTCATTGAGGTGTTTGAGTTTTGAATCCCAGGTCAAACCATCAATTACCAGTTGGCCGTCTTCTTCAAGCACGTTCAGGCCAGCCTGGGTAAAGCGGGTTTCACTGTCGCCTTTTGCACCCAGGTTCAGCAATAGACTGGTCTGGTTATCCACATCAATGTCATCAAAATCCGGCCCTATCAGTTTTATTCGCATCTCGGCATTTTCGGGCATGGTTTCAGCCAGCGCAAATGCTTCAGCACCCGGTTTTAAGTCAAATTCCGGCGACACTCTATCCAGCCAGTAGCCTGGTCGGAAAAGAGTGAAGGCTATCAACAGCAGGGCGATAGATTCCCACACCCTGCTTTTGGTGAGGAACCATCCTTGAGTTGCTGCGGCAAACAGCATCATCGCTATCGTCGCTATTATGAAGACAAACACCGCCTTGGGTAGCGTGACATTCATCAGCAGCAGTTCGGTGTTGAACAGGAACAAGAACGGCAGCAGCGCGGTTCTGATATCGTAGGCAAAACCCTGAATACCGGTCTGGATGGGATCGCCTTTTGAAATGGCCGCCGCTGCATAGGCGGCAAGGCCCACCGGGGGCGTGTCATCGGCCAGAATACCGAAGTAGAACACAAACAGGTGCACGGCCACCAAGGGCACAATCAGGCCTGATTTGGCGCCCAGCGCTACAATCACCGGGGCCATCAGGGATGAAACCACCAAATAGTTTGCCGTTGTCGGCAGGCCCATTCCCAGAATGAGGCTCATGATGGCCACCAATATCAACATTACCATCAGGTTGCCGCCGGAGAGGAATTCAACGAATTCACCAACCACGGCGTGGGCACCTGTGAGAGATATTGAACCTACAATGACACCGGCTGCGGCTGTCGCAATACCGATCGAAATCATGTTGCGCGCACCGCCAATCATGCCTTCGATGCACTGGCTGATGCCAAGCCAAATTCTCTCGCGGTAATTGGATTCTCCGCGAAACATTGCTTTGAGTGGATGCTGGGTAAGAGCAATGAATATCATCGCCAGAGAAGCGTAAAATGCTGACAGAGGCGGGGAGAGTTTGTCGGGTGTTGGTAAAATGCTCCACAGCAGAATAATGATTGGGAGCAGGAAATACAAACCGGTCCAGGCGGTTTCGCCAGCCAATGGCAATTCGGTTATTGGCGCTTCGGGGTCGTCCTGTTCAAGATCAGGGCGTCTTGCTGCCAGATATAGCAAGACCAGATAAACCAGACCGGCAATTGCCATCACCGCAATCATTGTCAATCCGGGGAATGCCATTTTTACATAGCCCAGAGTGAAATATGTAATGACGAACAACAGCGATATTGAGATGAAGCCGGTGAGGAAGCCGATCATCTTGCGCATCATGGTAACGGTGGAAGGACGTCTTGGCAGGCCTTTAAGATCAAGCTTGCAGGCTTCCAGGTGCACGATGTAGACCAGCGCAATATAAGATACGATTGCCGGCAGCAGTGCGTGCTTGAGGAGGGTTGTGTATTCAACACCGGTAAATTCGGCGATCAGGAATGCGGCCGCACCCATCACTGGCGGTGTTAACTGACCATTGGTGGAAGATGCAACTTCAACCGCGCCGGCTTTTTCAGCCGACAGGCCTGTTCGTTTCATCAGGGGAATAGTGAATGTGCCGGTTGTTACCACGTTGGCAATTGAAGAACCCGAATACAATCCACTCAAAGCCGAAGCTATCACCGCAGCTTTTGCCGGTCCACCACGCAGATGGCCCAGTAATGCAAAGGCAATTTTGATGAAATAGCCGCCTGCGCCAGCCTTTTCCAGGATTGAACCAAACAGCACAAACAGGAATATCATCTGGGCGGAAACGGCTAGTGGCGTGCCAAAGACGCCTTCCTCCTGCATCCAGAAGTGCCAGACACCTTTAACAAATGAGGCCCCGCCCCAGTTGAACCCGCCGATGAATACGTAGGACGCGAGCAGTCCGGCAACGATTACCAGGGGCAGGCCCAAAGATCTGTAAACGGCAATTGTAAGGGCTGCGATGCCAATCATCGCCACGGTCATGTCATATTTGATCATTTCGTTGACAAAATCGCCAGCGCGCTCAGCAATGTTTGAATCAAGAACGATCATATATAAAATCGCACCGCCACCAGCGAGCAATATCAACCAGTCATACCATGGGATTTTTGTGCGCGAACTTGATTTGAGCATCGGAAAGGCGAGCGTTGCCAGAACGAGGGCAAAGGCCAGGTGAATTTTGCGGGAGATCGACAGATTGCCGATGAATTGAAAGAATTCGATTTTGGTTGCAACCGTCAGCATGGAAGGCAGAGGGGAGGCAATATAGAGCTGATACAGCGCCCAGATAAAACAGAGAATTGGTATTAAATTTTTTGCCCAACCGGTGGGGTTTCTTGCGCCCGATTCTACCTGGGCTACCAGTTCATCCGCTTTTGACAGGGGTTTTTTGCTGTTCATAACGTCCTCCCAAACGTACTTAATCGCATCGCTTTTTCATATGGTCGCAGATAATATCCCAATTAGCTCCGCAAAAATCGACCAAAATCGAAGTATGTGAAATATCTTTTTTCCCAAGAGCGGGAAAACAGGAAGGCCAGTTGGCCTTCCTGCAATTGGTTAGTTGTGGATTACATCCAGCCTTGCTCTTTATAGTATTTCATCGCACCTGCATGAAGCGGAGCAGACAAGCCGTCCTTGATCATTTCTTCAGGCTTGAGATTGGCAAATGCCGGGTGCAGTTTTCTGAACTGATCAATGTTCTCAAAAACAGCTTTCACAACTGTATAAACAACATCTTCAGACACATCGGAACTGGTGACAAAAGTTGCGCCAACGCCAAATGTTTTGATGTCTTCTTTGTTGTTGTACATGCCAGCTGGAATTGTCGCCACGCGATAATAAGGATTATCGGCGATGAGTTTATCGATTTCCGGGGATGTTGCATTCACCAGATGAGATGCGCATGAAGCCAGAGATTCCTGGGTCAAAGCGGAAGGGTGTCCCACCAGCCAGAAATAGGCATCAATTTTGTCATCGCACAATGCAGCGCCGGTTTCAGCGGATTTCATTGAAGCGGCTAGAGCCAGATCAGAACGTTCCCAACCCATGGCTCCTTCGATCACTTCCCAGGTGCCGCGTGTACCAGAACCCGGATTACCGATGTTCATGCGTTTGCCTTTAAGGTCTGTGATATTGTTGATGCCAGAATCGTCACGGGCAACAATAGTTACCGGCTCAGCATGTACTGAAAACACTGCGCGCAGTTTTTCGAACTTGCCTTTATCCTTGAATTTGGAAGTACCGTTATAAGCATGGTACTGCCAATCTGACTGGGCAACACCAAATTCCAGCTCTCCTGCACGGATGGTGTTAATGTTGTAGATTGAACCACCTGTGGATTCCGCCGAACAGCGAATGCCTGTTTCTTTACGGGTTTTATTGACCAGTCGGCAGATTGCACCACCTGTTGGATAATAAACACCGGTTACACCACCGGTACCAATAGATACAAACTGCTGCTCTTGAGCAACTGCTGCACCAGCACCAATTGTTGTTGCCATTGCCAATGCAAGGGCTAGGTTTCTGATTTTCATTTTTATTCCTCCTGTAGGACTTTTTTTTATTTGCCATCAAATTCAGGTGCCGGTTTCCCGGCTTAAGGGGCTACAACGATGACGCTCTGCCGACCCAATTCTTCATTACACCTAAAACGCGCCAGAATAATGCCGCTTGTCGATGCGACAGGCGAGCAAAGAAAATCCTTCTATATTGAAGGCTTCATCTAATGCGTTTTCAAGTGAGTTTTCATCTTCAATCCATTGGGCGTTGCCGCCATAAGATTGTGCGATTGCAACCAAATCGGTCGCTGGAAAATCAACCCCTAGGTTGGGGAGATTATTTCTTGATTGTTTCAGTTCAATCAGTGCCAAAGACATATCAACCATAACTACTATTACAATCGGCAACATCAGATCCCGCAGCGTTGCGAGTTCACCCATTACCATTTCCAACCCAGCATCACCCACAAATACAATCACATTGTGACGGCGCTGGCTAGCCTGATTCAAACTTATTGTTTTTGCGTAACCAATTGCCAATGGCAGGGCGATACCCATTGTGCAAAATGCCGAGGATTGCAAAAGAGTGCGCGGTGAAGAACATTTCCACATCTGGCTCAGCAGGATTCGATGAGCGCCGCTGTCGACAGTGGCAACGGTGTTAGCGGGCACTTTATTTCGCACTGTGGCAAATACCTTGTGGGGACCCCATTCGTTGCGATCGCCAAACATTGTATTGAGTTGAGCGCGGGCTGTGGCTATTTCATCGTCAGGCCAGCCTGGTGCAACTGGAGAAATGTCGCTGGCAAGCCTCGCCAATGAGGAACCAACATCGCTGACAAATTTTACTGCTGCTCCATGCATTCCGTGCTGTATATCGGCATGGGAAATATCGATAGCGCATGATGAGTCCCAGGGAGCGATCCAGCCCGAACGCATTTCAATGGGGTCATAACCAGCGAGAATAATGCAATCTGATTTTGCCAGCAATGGCAGAATCACAGTGTCAGAAAGTGGTGACAGGCCGTGACCACCCAGACACAAGGCATGGTTTTCATCAATAATCCCCTTGGCCTTATAGGTGGTTATTACCGGCATCGAATGTGATTCACATAATTTCAGAATTTCATCACCGGCATTGTGATGCATTGCGCCTAGCCCGGCTAATAATATTGGGCGTTTTGCCTGCGCTAACATAGTGCGCGCGCGATTGAGGCTTTCACCTTCGGGCCAGATACCGGGCGTGACTTTGGGCGGTTGTTGGTCATCATATTCCAGTTCGCTATCTGCAATATTATGAGGCACATCTATATGAACCGGTCCTGGAGGGTCAGCGCGAGCGATGGCAAGTGCCTTGTCGGCGATAATCGCCATGTTGCCGGCAGCCACTTGAAAATGGGCTTTTACTATTGGTGCCAGTAGTGCCTTTTGGTCGATTATCTGATGGGTGAAGGATTGGGCCTCGCCATCTTCCACACAGCCTGAAATAACTATCAATGGCACTTGTTCCTGATAGGCATTGGCTATGGAATTGAGGCCATTGGCAAGACCCGGACCAATCGTGGTCAGCATTATTCCCGGCGCGCCATCTGCCTGCCATGAGCCCTCGGCCATAAAGCCAGCCGCGTTTTCATGTTTGCAAAGGGTAAATTCAATCCCTGTTTCATCCAGCGCCTGCATGACGATCAGCACTTCGCCGCCGGGCATGCCGAAGGCATGACGACAACCGGCCTGATAGAGTTTTGACGCCAGTACCCTTGCGGCGGTTGTCTTAATCTTTTGGGACATAGCCACCCCTTGCCTGAGGGGTTTTCATGTCGAGTATACGCCCGGCTATCAGATTGCGTAGCATCTGGGCGGTTCCGCCGCCAATGGTGAACATACGCGCATCACGCACCATGCGTTCAAGGGGCAAATTGCGTGAATATCCAGCAGCCCCATGCAATTGAAGGGCATCGTTGGTGACTTTTACGGCAGTTTCAGAGGCAATCAGCTTGGCCTGCGCTGCCATCAGGGGATCAGGAAAACCGGTATTGGATGTGTGGGAACTTTCAGCGGCGCGCCACAACATCAGGCGCGCAGCATCAAGGGATACATTCATATCGGCCAGCATCCATTGCAGGCCTTGAAATTCAGCAAGAGGTCGCGAGAATTGTTTGCGAATTTTCACATAAGACAAAGCTTCATCATAGGCACCCTGGGCAATGCCAAGCGCTACGGTGCCAGCGCCAACCCGCTGGGCGTTATAGGCGTTCATCAATCCGGCAAAACCACGCTTTATTCCTTCGGGGGGTATCAGTGCCATATCCTCGCTGATTTCAAGGTCTTCAAGAATGATTTCGGTTTCAGGGATGCCACGAAGGCCCATCGCGGGTTCGCGGCGCCCGATCTTCAAGCCTTTATCTTCATCACGAACAGCAATGAACCCGCCAATGCCAAGCCGTTCGCCATTTTCTTCAACCTGGGCAAATATCAGATGGGTTTTTGAAACACCGCCACCGGTAATCCAGTGTTTGGTTCCGTTGAGGATGTATTTATCGCCTTTTCTAACCGCGGTGGTGGTCATGGCGACAGCATCGGAACCGGAGCCGGGTTCAGTAATGCAAATTGCCGGTTTGTCACCGGCCAGCACCAAAGGAGCAATGCGCTCAATCTGCTTGTTACTGCCAAAACTGCTGATCGCCCCTATGGCTCCCATATTGCCTTCAACGACAATGCGTGCGGTGACACCACAGGCTTTGGCTATTTCTTCAACAACAAGTACGACATCAAAACAGGACATGCCCAGGCCACCAAATTGTTTAGGGATGGTCATGCCCATAAAACCAGCGCGGGCCAGAATCTCGATATTTTCCCAAGGGTAATTTTCGCTTTGGTCGATTTGGGCAGCGCGGGATTTAAACTCCTCAACAGCCAAGCGTTTTGCGGTTTGGCGTATCGTAATTTGTTCATCACTCAGTCGAAACATGGCTATTCCTGTTTATCGTCGCCCAACCATTCTTCCAAAACTTCACTGTTGTGTTCGCCACATAACGGTGGCGGCTTATTGTAAGTGACCGGGGTGTTTGAGAACTTCACCGGATTGCCGATCAATTCAACCTCGCCTGACCCGGCAGATGAATGGGGCATTGATATACGCATCTGGCGGGCGGCTACCTGCTCGGAATCAAACACCTCTTGCAGATTGTGGATAGGTCCGCAGGGCACATTGCTTTGTTCCATGGTCCGCAATAATTCATTTTTGGTGAATTTCAGAATTTCCGGGTGGAGCTGTTCAATGAGTGCATCACGATTTTCTATGCGAGCCTGATTGGTTGAATAGGTTTTGCTTTCGGCCAGATCCCGGCGCTCCAGAATTGCACAAAACCTTGCAAACTGGCTGTCATTGCCAACAGCAATAATGACGTGACCGTCTTTTGTTTCAAAAACCTGATAGGGAACAATGTTGGGATGCTGATTGCCCCGGCGTTTTGGCAATTGATCTGACATCAGGTAGTTTGTGCCCTCATTGATCAACCAGGCAATTTGGGTGTCTACAAGGGCGATATCGATGTGCTGTCCTTCGCCAGTCAAATCACGGTGGCGCAGGGCGGCCAGAATTGCGGTTGTCGCATACATGCCGCACATAACGTCAGCAATGCCAACGCCTGCTTTCATCGGCTCGCCGTCAGGTGCTCCGGTGAGGCTCATAATGCCGCCAAAACCCTGGGCCATCAAATCGTAGCCGGGTAAGGCGGCATGGGGGCCGGTCTGGCCAAAACCGGTGATAGAACAGTAAATCAGTGCAGGATTTTGTTCCTTCAAACTTTGATAATCAAGGCCGAACTTTTTGAGACCACCTAGTTTGAAATTTTCGACGAATATGTCGCATTTCGTGGCCAGTTTTGCGATGGTTTGCGCGCCCTCAGCGCTGGCAATATCGACGGCAATCGAGCGTTTGTTACGATTTGCGCACAGGTAATAGGCGCTTTCACCGGTATCAGTGCCTTGGGCATCTTTTACAAAGGGTGGACCCCATTTGCGGGTATCATCACCGGCCCCAGGGCGCTCTACCTTCACAATATCAGCACCATAATCGCCCAACAGCTGGGTGCATGTGGGGCCTGCCAGAATACGTGAGAGATCAAGAACTCTTACACCATCTAAAGGCCCTTTTACCTGTTGCGCCTCTTGAGCGCCGGTATTTGTCGTGTGAGCTGTCCGACTTGTCGATTTATTCAACATGATTTCCAAGCGCTTTTTGATTATAGCGAACCATTTGTTGAGCCAAATTAGTTCATCTGTAAAAAGCAAACCGTAGCTTGATCTGATTGATCATGCAAGAATTTCAAGACAGCAGGGAGGTTCAATTTTCCTATAAAAACAAAAGATGCTTTCGCTATTGCGAAAGTATCAACTTCTCAGCCGAATCTGCTCCGATATATTCGAATGCATCTATCAATTCCTGTGTGGTCTCAGGTTCAAAATAGTGAGAAGCATCGGTAGCACAAGCGGCCAACAATTGTTGCCCGTTTGGCGGCGCTTGAAATGCCACTGTATATATTACAACACCATCATTCTTGGCTTCATTACAGGTAGCTTGTGTTGTCACATCATCGGCGGGATTGTTGTTATCTCCATCGGTCATGAATACCATGATCTTGTCGGGGGTCTGATAATTTCTGCTCTGATGGGCCAGAAGCTCGGATGGTTTCATGAGTTCATGATAAGCTAATTCCACGGAATTAGATGAATCAGTGCCGCCATTGGCGATCATAGCCTGAACGTAATTGTTTGCGTTTGATATATCCCAATTAATTGGCAGGCCTGCTTGCATGTCAATATCGTAGGATACCGCGCCAATACGGATATATTTCTCATCTGGATCATTTTCTTCAAATTTGTTGATCATGGTAGCAACAGCAATTTGCAGCGATTCCATTTTGGTGCCGCCACTGCCATTGTCCCAACTCATTGAACCGGATTTATCCAGTACAAGATACATAGAAATTGCGCCGCCCGCCTTCATCTTCATGCTCGTTGCAGAAATGACGTCAGCCTGCCAGTTGTTCATACCAAAAATTTTCAGTATTCCGGTTTGATAATCAATATCGATGTTGACTGTTACGTTTCTTGTATCGGGGTCGTAACTGATATTGTAACCATTGTAGGTAAAGCTGTTTGCATTAGCCATATTTGCCAGAAAAAATGGCTCAAATTCCTGATTTAGCCTGGCTTCGACCAAACTGGTTTCATTTAGATTGACCTGGTCCATTACGGTGGCAGCTGCAGCTAGCAGCGCAGCATCGGTTGCCTGGGACACTTTGTTTTGAAGGTTAGTTGCCTGCGAATAGTCAATTGCTGCACCGACACTCATCATGAGTGGCACGGCGGCAATGGCGAATATTACAGCAACATTGCCACTTTTTTCAGAAACAAATTTTTTAATCACGCGGGTGAAATTCATGGCCTACCTCTTAATATATAAGAATTGAACCTATTTTTGCTCGTTCAAGACTGAGGCATGGTAGTAAAAAAGACTTAAAATATATTATCGTTGGTGGCCGACAATCATCAGTTGCCAATCATAGTTAACTCAGCGCACTAGCAATAATTCGCAACAACACAACATATTTCATTCGCCAGAATTATGTTATATTAATATCATACCAGATATTTTTAAAACTACGGATACCGAACAAAATCACCAAAGAATAACCCCGATAAGAATCACTTTTGAAAAGAATTCGATCGGCTTAGTATATTATATATATACCTATACAATATAAATTATATTATTTTTTATTCATGCTTATGCTTATTAATTTTTGAAATTACCGTATAATTACAAAGCAATATATTGTTACTCCATATTTTGTCGTATATTTTATATTTGTATTTATTTTGCAAAGAAATTTATTAAATATACCAATATATTTAACTTATGTGCTGCCAACTTTTACAGTAAAGAAAATTTCCATTTTGTTTACCCTATAAACAACTTTGAGAGAAATAATTAAGGTGTAAACAATTTTTTCCAACATATCGACCATATTCGCTGAGAATTAGCTGGATGGGCCCCTATGTACGAAATAGTTACATTGTTATCGATTAACAGTGATTGGTTGATTACAGCTAATCTGTTGTTATCGACCCTATTATTGATGTGGGTGTTGAGGTATCGAACACTTTACCGGGTGTTCAGAAAAGAAGCAGAGCAACATTCCAATTCGATTGATGAGCTTAATGAAGGATTTTACCGGGCATCGATAGATGGCAAACTCACAAATGCCAATACAGCACTGGTAAATATGATTGGGTTTGAAACCCGCGAAGAACTGCTTGAAGAAATCGACAGCGCTGCAGACGCCTGGTATATTGTTCCCGGGCGCCGCAAGGAGTTTGCCAGACTACTTCGCACAAATGGATATGTAAGTGATTTTGTTTCAGAGGCGAAAAACCTGAAGACAGGCGAGCACATCTGGATCTCTGAAAACGCGCATTTGGTAAATGTCGCGAGCAATGGCAAGTCAACCCATTATGAAGGATCGATGCTTGACATCACCGATGCTGTTCAACGCAACAAGCTTGAGGATCGTATTGAAAAACTTTCAAGCAATTTGCCTGGCGGGCTGTTCCAGCTTCAGTATGACAACAAGGGAAACTTTACAGTCCCTTACGTATCTCAGAGCTTCAGGGATCTGTTGAGGCTGGAAAATCAGGTAATTTCCAACCCGAATTTATTTTTGAAACAAATTCATCCAGAACATTTGGAAAAATACCTGCAGTCATTGAACAAATCGCTAACCCGCATGACCGGTTGGATGGTCGAATTCAAAATCAAAAAAATGGACGGGGTCGAACGCTGGATTGGACTGATTGCAACACCTGAGAAACTGGCCGATGGGTCAATTATTTTTCATGGCCATGTCAATGACATTACAGAGCGCAAGGAAGTCGAAAGCAAGATTGCTTATTACGCCTATTATGATCCGCTTACCCGGCTGCCAAATCGTACATTTTTCATGCATCATCTGGAAAGGGCTATACCATCAGCCACGCGCAGCGGTGCATACGGGGCAATATTGTTTCTGGATATTGATAATTTCAAACTGCTAAATGACTCCCATGGCCATGCAAAAGGTGATTTGCTGTTAAAAGAAGTGGCTAACAGATTAACCGCTACAGTGCGGGTGAACGATACGGTTTCGCGATTTGGCGGCGATGAATTTGTTATCCTGCTTGACGATGTCGGGAAAAATGAAATCGATGCCGGGAAGAATGCCTCAATTGTCGCTGAAAAAATTATTTCTGAATTTGGCAGGGGTTTTGATATTGGCAGCGATCAACACAATTGCTCGCCAAGTATTGGAGTTGTCACGTTTGGAGGCCAAAAAGACGATGCGGATGCGTTAATTTTGAATGCCGACATTGCCATGTACGAAGCCAAAAAACTGGGTAAAAATAATTTTGTTTTGTTTGATACTGACAAGTCAGAAATTGTCACAAACTTAAATCAGCTTCAGTCCCGATTGAGAACAGCGATTAAACAGGAAGAATTGTGCGTCTATTTCCAACCGCAGATTGATCATTGCGGACGGATTTATGGGGCCGAAGCGCTGGTACGCTGGCAGCATCCGGATTTGGGCCTGCTGATGCCAAATGATTTTATTCCTCTGGCTGAACAATCGGGCCTGATATGTGATCTGAACAATTTCGTTCTGAATAAGTCTCTCGAAAAACTGGCTGAGTGGCGCGAACAGGGTTGTGATGAAGATTTTCGCCTGGCTGTAAATATCTCACCTCAGCAGTTGCGCCAAGCTTCGTTCATAGGCAAGTTAACAAAGTTTACCAGCCAAAACGAAGTTCCTCCAACTTTGCTTACGCTTGAAGTTACCGAGCATTCAATGGCCAGGGATTTTGAAACCACAGCTATGCGGATGCAGGAAATCCGGCAACTGGGCATCAAAATTTCTCTTGATGATTTTGGCACCGGATATTCATCATTGTCACAATTGAATGAATTGCATTTTGATGAGGTCAAAATTGACGGATCGTTTATTGCTCATCTGGAAGAAAGCAAATCCAGCCAGTCGTTAGTTGAGGCAATTATCGCCATGGCCAAAGCGCTGGATCTCGATATCGTTGCTGAACATGTCAACACCAATTTTCAGGAACGTTTTTTGCTGGCCAGAGGATGCCTCAGGTTCCAGGGATACTGCTATTCAAAGCCTCTTCCTGAAGATGAATTTCGCAAACTGATTATTAGCCGGGAAAAAATACAAATCAGTGCTTAGGACTGTGGACATTCAAAACAATTTCTCTTAGTTTGCTAACCGTCTTCTGCACTATGCAGGTCTGGTAGCGAGAGAGTATTGATGGCATGCAAATGCTGATTGATCGCCGAAGGGGAATATGCCCGTAAATCTCTCAGGCACAATGGATCGTTGCCGGTCAACATAAACAAGATGCGTTATTCAGAATTGCATCGCTGTTTTTTCAAGACACTCTGGAAAGTTGGATGATCATTCATCCGCGCCGAAGGTGTAAGCGAGAGGAATTTTCTCGCAAGTCTCTCAGGCCCAAGACAGAGGGGCAGACCAGGTTTTAGGAAACTGATATTTCCTGAAGCAGGTTTGTTCGTGCGGTTAGTTCAGCTGAATTCTGCTGCAAAAAATAACCTCACAATCTGTTTTATTGCTGATATTTTCAGCAAGCTTTGAGGTTTGGAAATGAATAAAACTCCGCTTTACGCGCTTCACCAGAAACTTGGTGCCAAATTCGGGCCATTTGCCGGATATGAAATGCCATTGTTTTATAAGACCGGCATCATCAAAGAGCATCTGCATACACGAAAAAGCGCCGGATTATTCGATATCTCACATATGATGCTGGTGCAGATCAGCGGCCAGTTTGCAGCGCAGGCAATCAGTGCGCTGTGCCCGCTACATGCTGAAGAAATCGAAATCGGTCAGGCACGGTACACATTCTTTCTCAATCAAAATGGAGGAATAATTGATGACCTGATTGTTTCGCGATTAGCAAATGATCGGTTTTTGCTGGTTTGTAATGCCGGGTGTGCGCAAAAAGACTGGTCTCATATTGTAAAACACACAACTGAACACAAAGTCGATGTGACTGTAATTCCGTTTGGTTTAATTGCCCTGCAGGGCCCCAAAGCGCAGGCTGTTTTGGAAAAGGCCGGTCTGCCAGTATCAACGATGAATTTCATGCAGATAAATGAGCTTGATGGCGAGCGGCAGGGTTGGCTGGTATCGCGTTCGGGATATACCGGAGAAGATGGATTTGAAATCGCTGCTCCGAAAAATGAGATTGCGGGTCTGGCCGAAAAACTGTTAAGCGATGAGCGTGTGTTGCCAGTCGGCCTTGGCGCGCGCGACAGCTTGAGGCTGGAAGCCGGGCTGTCTTTATACGGTCAGGATTTATCCGATGAAATTTCTCCGATGGAAGCAGGCCTCGTGTGGGCTATTCCAAAAGATTTACGCACAGGCGGCAACTACCTTGGAGCGGAGGCAATTGCTCGTAAAATTGCAGAAGGTCGAAAGCGCAAACGCGTTGGTATAAAACCAGAAGGCCGGGCACCGGTGCGTGCTGGTGCCGAGATTTTTGACGGTACAGGCAGCAAAGTAGGCGAAGTTACTTCGGGAGGATTTGGCCCCAGTGTTGATCATCCTGTTGCCCTGGGACTGATTAATGTTGATGCAGACAGTAACAGCCTGGTGGCGCATGTGCGCTCAAAACAAATTCCCCTGCAGGCAGCCCGCCTGCCATTCACACCCCACAAATACAAACGATAGCAAACAAGGAACCCGCTATGAGCACTGTATATTATACCGATGATCACGAATGGATTTCGCTGGATGGTGAAATTGCCACAGTTGGCATTACCGATCATGCACAAGAACAACTGGGTGATATGGTGTTTGTCGAGTTGCCCGATACCGGCAAAACCGTTGCCAAAGGTGATGATGCAGTTGTCGTTGAATCCGTCAAAGCGGCCTCAGATGTCTATGCGCCGGTTTCTGGTGAAATTACCGAAGTCAATCAAGCTGTTGGTGATGATCCGAGCCTCGCTGGGAGATGAGTTGGTCGTACCAACCGGCGACATGATCCCATCCCTTTTTGACCATCGACGGGGCCGACTCTTCCGCAGCATTGATCGCGGCGTCGGGTGGAGGCGTGATTCCCATCGCCATCCAGAAGGATGCGGGCGCCGGGCATTTGTACCGCATGGTTTTGTCTTCTTCGGGATGGGTGATGCGGAGCCCATTGGCGTGGAGCCCGAGCCGATGCAGGTCATCGCGGGTGGCACCGTGTTTGT
>JAKISV010000233.1 GCA_021648425.1 Rhizobiaceae bacterium | reverse complement strand
CAACCCACGGAACATTCGGCACGCGCGCCGTCGTTTGCAGGGTTGATCAGTGGGAACAGTATATGGGCAGTGGGGAAGACGGGGATAAGATTTTTGAACTTTTATTACGGTGTTAAATCAATGCGTTAGCGCCCACTCCATTCGTCACCTCAGGCTCGAACCGAAGGCCCTATCGCAAAAGCGCCCGATGAATGTCTTTGGCTGCAATTCGACCCACGATTTCTCCACCCTCTTCCACATAGATGGCTGCATCACTATCCAATTGCGCCTGCATAACCTCGTTCAGTGAGGCATTGGCGGCCACAATGGGAGCTGTGCCTTCGCCTTTTTTGCGTTTTGAAAACGGGTGCATCGCATCACGGGCGGTCAGCACGGCAAGCGGGTTCATGTGCGATACGAAGTCTGAGACATAGTCGTTTGCCGGATTTTTAAGTATCTCCTGCGGCGTACCAATCTGGACAATGCGCCCGCCTTCCATGATGGCAATTCGTGTGCCGATTTTTATGGCTTCATCGAGGTCATGGCTGACAAATATGATGGTGCGCTGCAGGCGGTTTTGCAAATCAATCAATTCATCCTGCAGACGTGAACGAATGAGCGGGTCGAGGGCGGAATAAGGTTCGTCCATCAGCAATATCGGCGCCTGGGTAGCAAAAGCGCGGGCGAGGCCAACGCGCTGCTGCATACCGCCCGATAGTTCCTGCACCGGTTTATCCCCCCATTGAGCAAGGCCTACCAGTTCCAGTTGGGCTTTTACTTTTTCTTCGATTTGCTGAGAAGGCAATCGGGCCAGTTCCAGGCCAAGGCCGACATTTTCTGCCACACTGCGCCAGGGCAGCAGGGCAAACTGTTGGAAAACCATGGCGATGTTTTTCAAGCGCAACTGGCGAAGGGCAGCTTCACTGCATTTTGTGACGTTGATAAATGAATTGCCGTCATGCACTTCAACGCTGCCTCGGGTGATTGAGTTCAGGCCGTTTACAGCACGCAACAGAGTGGATTTACCGGAACCTGAAAGGCCCATTAAAACCAGGGTTTCGCCCTCATGCACATCAAGACTTGCACCGGCAACGCCTAAAACCTGACCGCACTCGGTTTGAATTTCTTCGCGGGTTTTACCCGCATCTACCAGGGCCAGTGCTGATTTGGGATCTGCACCAAAGATGATGTCTACATCGCGAAAACGTACAACCGGCTTGCTCATTTCGCCTGCCCGCCCTTGTCATTGCGCAAGAAGCGATCAAGCACGATGGCAATCAGCACGATCACCAGACCAACTTCAAATCCCTTGGCAATGTTGACAGTGTTGAGCGCGCGAAGCGTTGGCACGCCAAGGCCATCAGCACCAACCAGGGCGGCAATGACCACCATCGACAAGGACAGCATGATGGTTTGGGTAAGACCGGCCATGATATTGGGAAGTGCATAGGGAAGTTCAATTTTCCATAATAGTTGCCGTGGCGTGGCTCCAAAGGCTTTTCCTGCTTCAATCAGGGGCTGAGGCGTTGATTTCACACCCAATTCTGTTTGTCTGATGGGGGCGGGAAGGGCAAATATTACCGTGGCAATCAAGCCCGGCACCATGCCAAGCCCGAACAGTATCAAAGCCGGAATGAGATAGACAAAAGTGGGAATGGTCTGCATCAAATCAAGGATAGGGCGTAAAAATGCCGAAACACGCGGATTGTGCGCTGCGTAAACACCAAGCGGCACACCCACCACCATGCAGACAATGGCCGAGGCAATGACCAGAGACAGGGTCTCGGTGGTTTCTTCCCAATAGCCCTGATTGATTATGAGTAGCAAAACACCGGCAACAAACAGCGGGAAAACCCAGCTGCGCTTTATCCACCAGGCAAGCGCTGCGGTAAGTACCACCATCAACAGCGGATGGGGTGCCTGCAAGGCCCATAACAGGCCGCCGATTACACTCTCCAGCACCAGGGAAAACCAGTCGAAAACAAAGCCGGCATTGTCAATCAGCCAATCGACGCCGCCCTTTGCCCATTTACCAATGGGAATTTTGTTATCGCTCAGCCAGTCCATATTTTATGGTCCACAATCAAAAAAGGCCGGAATTTCCTACATTCCCAGCGCTTTTTTCACTGCCGCCATGCTGTCACCGCCATCCATGGTGGTGACACCGGCAAGCCAGCCGTCAAGAATGGCAGGGTTGGCCTGCAGCCATGTTTTGGCAGCTTTTTCCGGCTCTTCGCCATCGTTGAGGATTGCGCCCATGATTTCATTTTCCATGGCCAGGGTGAATTTCAGGTTGGTAAGTAACTTGCCTGTATTGGCGCATTCACCCACATAACCGGCGCGTACATTGGTGTGGACGGTAGCGCCCCCCAGATTGGGGCCAAAGAAATCATCGCCGCCGGTGAGATAGCTCATCTTGAAATTGGCATTCATCGGGTGGGGTTCCCAGCCCAAAAAAACAATCGGCTTGCCGGATTTGGTATTGCGCGCGACCTGGGAGAGCATACCGGCTTCCGAAAATTCCACCACCTCAAAACCCTTGACGC
>JAKISV010000052.1 GCA_021648425.1 Rhizobiaceae bacterium | reverse complement strand
CCAGCCTCAAGCTTGGGCCACACCCGACATGTGACCGTCCACGCTCTGCTGCTGCCAACCCACGGAACATTCGGCACGCGCGCCGTCGTTTGCAGGGTTGATCAGTGGGAACAGTATATGGGCAGTGCTGGGGGTGGGGATAAGTATTTTGAAATTTTATTGTTGTTTTGTTTCAACAACTTACTCACCTTTTCGCTTTCTAAAACACAAACCTCACCGTCATTCCTGTGCTTGTCACAGGAATCCATGCCGTTCCCCTATCCGCACGATAATTCTCAGGCATGGACCCCTGTGCCATGATATCAAATTGGCACAGGGGTGACGGGCGGGTGTCGCTCTCTACTTCGTCATCGTCGGGCTCGACCCGACGATCCAGCACAATATGTGGCGCAGCCTCCTTATCTTAAAAGAAGGCTGCGCTGAATAGAAAAAGGGCCGCAATAAAATTGCGACCCTTTTTAGTTTTTATCAGAATTATTGATCAGTCATCTTCGCGGGGGATTTCTTTACCGCTGTCCTGATCGACAACTTTCATTGACAGGCGAACTTTGCCGCGATCGTCAAAACCCATCAGTTTAACCCAGACGCTATCGCCCTCTTTGACGACATCGGTGGTTTTGCCAACGCGCTCATTGGCCAGTTGGGAGATGTGAACCAGACCATCTTTGGCACCGAAGAAATTGACGAATGCGCCAAAATCGACGGTTTTAACGACTTTACCTTCATAGATAACGCCTACTTCCGGCTCATCAACGATGGAGTGGATCCAGGCTTTAGCAGCGTCGATTTCCTTGGCTGAGGAAGAGGCGATTTTGATTACGCCCTCATCATCGATGTTGATTTTTGCGCCGGTTTTTTCGACAATCTCGCGAATGATTTTACCGCCGGCACCAATCACATCGCGGATTTTGTCGGTGGGGATTTTCATCTGCTCGATGCGCGGGGCAAATTCACCCAGTTCGGCGCGGCCCTCGTTAATGGCTTTGGCCATTTCACCCAGGATATGAACGCGACCATCCTTGGCCTGCTCCAAAGCAATCGACATGATTTCTTCGGTGATACCGGTGATTTTGATATCCATTTGCAAGGATGTGATGCCTTGGGCAGTGCCTGCAACTTTGAAATCCATGTCGCCCAGGTGATCTTCATCGCCCAGAATATCAGAAAGAACAGCGAATTTGGCGCCTTCTTTGATGAGGCCCATGGCAATGCCTGCAACGGGTGCTTTGAGCGGTACGCCTGCATCCATCAATGACAGTGAAGCACCACAAACGGTGGCCATGGAGGAAGAACCGTTTGATTCTGTGATTTCTGACACCACACGAATGGTATAGGGAAATTCCTCTTTGCTTGGCAACATCGGGCGAATTGCACGCCAGGCCAGTTTGCCGTGGCCGATTTCGCGGCGTCCCGGAGAACCGGTGCGGCCGGTTTCACCAACGGAGAAGGGCGGGAAATTGTAGTGCAGCAGGAAATTTTCCTTGTAGGTGCCTGTGAGCGAGTCGATGAATTGCTCATCATCACCGGTGCCAAGTGTTGCTACAACAAAGGCCTGAGTTTCGCCACGGGTGAAAAGTGCTGAACCGTGGGTACGCGGCAAAATTCCGACTTCGGAAACGATATCACGAACCGTGCTGGTATCGCGGCCATCGATGCGTTTACCGGTTTTGAGAATTGAACCGCGAACAACGTTGGCTTGCAGCTGTTTGAAGACATCAGAAATAATCTGCGCTTCATCGGCAGTGGTTTCTGCGCTAACCAGCTTCTCTTTCATTTTGGCCTTGGCCGCATCGAGCGCGTCATAGCGTTTTTGTTTGTCGGAAATCTTGTAGGCCTTGGCAATATCTTTACCGACAAGCTTGTCCATTTCCTTTTCGAGAGCACTGTGATCAGGCACTTTGTGGTCGCGGGCGGGCTTGGCGGCTTTTTTGGCCAGTTTAACGATTGCATCGATCACCGGCTGAAATTCACGATGGCCGAACATCACTGCTTCCAGCATGGTCTTTTCATCGAGCTGCTCGGCTTCAGATTCAACCATCAATACGGCATCTTTTGTACCGGCAACAATCAGGTCGAGATCAGATTCAGGCATTTCGTCAATATTGGGGTTTAAGACATATTCGCCATCAATCAGGCCAATACGTGCACCGCCGATTGGGCCTTTGAAAGGTGCGCCTGACAGGCTCAGGGCAGCGGAGGCGGCAATCATGGCAACGATATCGGGATCATTTTCCAGATCATGTTGCATAACGGTGAGGATCACCTGGGTTTCATTCATGAAACCTTCAGCAAATAACGGGCGGATCGGGCGGTCAATCAGGCGTGAAGTCAGCGTTTCTTTTTCGCTGGGACGTCCTTCACGTTTGAAAAATCCACCGGGGATTTTGCCCGCAGCATAGGTTTTTTCCTGATAATTTACGGTAAGCGGGAAAAACGACTGGCCGGGCTTTGCAGATTTTGCAGCAACCACTGAAGCGTGAACAACGGTTTCGCCATAGGTGACCATTACTGATCCATCAGCCTGGCGGGCAACTTTGCCGGTTTCCAGAGTTAGGGGGCGTCCGCCCCATTCAATTTCGATTGTATGTTGATCGAACATATTTATATCCTTCGATATTCAGTCAGACAAATGCCTCTTATCCTCGTGCATTTGCTGATTCACATTCCCGTATGGGTGGTCTTGGCGGGCAAGACAACGAGAAACCCTGATATTCAGTTTTGGTTCAGGGTGTCTGGCAATCCTGCCGCCGGGACCGGTTCATTTGAGTACAGTTCACAACAAGACCATACGGGAACAAAAATTGTTGTGAAAACGAAAGGCCGGTTTCGAATTTCGGCCTTTCAAAAAAATATTATCGGCGCAGTCCCAGACGTTCAATCAGGGATTTATAGCGTGCTTCATCATTGCTTTTAACGTAATCAAGCAGGCGTCGGCGCAAGGACACCATTTTCAACAGGCCGCGTCGGGAATGGTTATCCTTCTTGTGACCTTTAAAATGTTCAGTAAGGTTGGCAATGCGCTCAGTTAAAATAGAAACCTGCACTTCCGGAGATCCGGTATCGCCGTCTTTGGTAGCGTATTCTTTAATCAATTCAGCTTTACGCTCTGGTGTAATCGACATCGGGATTTCCTTTTTCTTGTACGGCAATAAAATGCCGGGATTTTAACTACGCCCACGGCCGAGATGTCGTCCAGCCGGGGTCATCATATAGAAAGCGGGCCTGAAAGACCCGCTGTTCTGGCGCTGATATAGAAGATATTCAAGGTAATTACCAGCGAAATTATGCAATCGGCCAAAGTAAAACCGGCACTGCATTTGCGGCGCCGGTCTAAAGATTAAATTGATGTGGAATTACATCTTGCGGTCTGTCGTAAATACCATGTCACCACCAGGCGCGCCGGTATGACAGGCGATGCAGCCTTTATCAGCACCTTTGGCAATTTTACCGGCCAGTTGCATGCCTTTGGGGTTTTTATCGAGGGAACCATCGGGCAGGTATTTCACCCAGAACCAGTTTTTGTTATCGTCATCATAACCCGCTTCGCGGCGAAACATGACGGTTACGGCGCCCAGATGTTTGGCTGGATCATTTAAAACCGCATCCGCTTCAACGCCAGCGGGACCATAATTGCGTTTAACAATCAAAGCTCCGGTGTAACCATCAATGGTGGCTTTGGTATAGAAAGTTTCCAGCATCATGCCGTGGGGGTCTGTACCCTCATAAGGAAATGTCAGGAGTGCGTTGTCACCAGCCAGATTGAGCTTTTCCATGGCGCTCCAGATTTTGGCAGCGTAAGCAACGCTTTCGTCATCGCCAAATGGAGCCATTTGACTGTTTGCCGTCGAGCCAAAAGCCAAAGATGCCGCCAGGCCGGCGCCTATCACTGCCGCAAACTTTGAAATAATTTTCATTGCATTCTCCCTTCAGAAATATTGATACTCAAACCTTACACCCTGCCAGCGGTAACCGGGAAATCACGTAGCTTCACGTTTAAGTTTTTCCATGTGATTGGACGCGGGAGTATTTCAGCAGTGTAATTTCTATTGTGGAAATGATTTTGTGAAGGATATTGAGATGCGCCTAATCAAAAATTACTCAATCCCAATGGGGATATTGACTATTCTGATTGCTTCAACAGGAATAAGCAGTTTTGCAGCCGCCCAATCCTCAGGCAATGCCACAGCGGGTGAAAAAATATTCAAAAAATGCGCAGGCTGCCACAAGGTTGGCGCAAATGCCAAAAATTCTACCGGTCCCGTATTAAACAATGTGGTTGGGCGCGCGGCGGGAAGTTATCCCGGCTATCGATATGGCAAAGGTATGAAAGCTGCCAATGCAAAAGGACTGGTCTGGAACGAGGCGCGTATATTTGACTATCTTGGGGACCCCAAAAAATACCTGCGAACTTATCTTGGTGATAAAAAAGCCAAGGCAAAAATGAGGTTCAAACTGAAGAATGCAGATGATCGACGCAATGTGGTTGCCTATCTGGTAAAAATTTCAAGTGCCGGTAACAGCAGTCTTGATGAGAAAAATGAAGATGAAACCACCAGCGTGCCGGCAAACGCAGAATTGCCTTCTCATGAAGCAATGAAAAACCAGATATGCGTTCAAAATAACTTCCCTAAATTGCTTTTACTGACCGCCGAAGCAACTGATGGAGAACGGCAAATCAAGACGGTTGGGCAATCCGGTTTTCTGTGTGTAGACAATGGCATGACCACGAGTGGAACCGTTGGTGTATTTGAAAACGAAGACGCGCTGGAGGGTTGTTCAAGGCTGGCCCGGACCGGGAAAACCGAAGTGCTGATAGCCTATGCGTCTTTTGATAATTGCCGGTGGAAAGAATGAACTCTCAGGCCTGGGAAACTTTAAACACCCGTTTGGGGTAAAACGAACCTTTGTCCACATTGCCAATGGCAATCAGCTCTGTGCCGCTGATGGCGCAGGCCTCTTCGGCGAATGTTATTGCGTCACGGCCACGTAATAAAACCGGGTTACCTGAACGAATTCTGATTGCCTGTTGTTTGTCGATTAGCGTTTGGGGCAGTTCTTCCAGGGCAATGCCGGTTGCCAGGGCTTCACTATCCAACGCGTCGAGATCATCTTCCATTGCAATGAGTTCATCCAGAGGGATTAAGTCGTCTTCGTCGAAGGGTTCAACAGCGGTGCGGCGCAGTTCGCAGATATGGCCAAAACAACCAAGATCAATTCCCATGTCGCGGGCCAGCGCACGTACATAGGTTCCCTTGCCGCATTCGATTTCAAATATACAGGTGTCTTCGTCGCGAATTTCAATGAGCTTGAAGGAATGAATGATAACCGTGCGCGGTTCTATGACGACATCTTCTCCGGCGCGCGCAAGCTTATAAGCGCGTTCGCCATCGATTTTTACGGCGGAAAATGCTGGCGGAATCTGTTCGACTTCGCCGGTATATTTAGGCATTAATGCGCGGATTTCGGCTTCATCGGGGCGCTCGGCGGAAGTCTGAATGAATTCGCCTTCCAGGTCATCGGTATTGGTCTGCGCGCCCCACTTGATGGCAAAACGATATGTCTTGGCACCATCCATAACGTAGGGAACGGTTTTGGTGGCTTCACCCAGCGCAATCGGCAACATGCCGGAGGCCAGTGGATCAAGCGTGCCCGCATGGCCAGCCTTGGCTGCTTTATAAAGCCATTTGATTTTGGACACACATTGAGTGGAACCTATACCCACGGGTTTATCGAGAATAACCCAGCCGGAAATGGAGCGGCCTTTTTTCTTGCGTTGGCGTGCCATGGCTATTCCTCGCCCGTCAAATCACGCGACACGTTTGGCGCTTTGAGCAACTGGTCAATTTTTTCGTAATTATCGTAACCGGTGTCGAGTTGAAAATATAAAGAAGGCATATATTTCATCTGCCGTAATGCCGGTGTCAGTCGCCCGCGAATTAGTTTGGTGTTGGTATTGAGCGCTTTGACAATGGGTGCCGCGTTTTTAACGCCAAGGGGCGAGACAAAAACTGTGGCTTTTTTCAAGTCCGGCGACATGGAGACTTCTGAAATTGAAAGCACGGTTTTTTCAATCAGCGGGTCTGGCACTTCACCGCGCTGTAATAACTTCGTCAGGGCATGGCGCACGATTTCCCCGACACGCAACTGGCGCTGGGAAGGGCCTTTGTTGGCGCCGCTGAATTTACTCATTTTCCTGTTTCCTGATTCACAATATGTTTGGCGATATATTTGGTGATTATTTCGCGAAATTTTCCCATTTGACCCTCGTGTTCGAAAGCTCGTTTTGGAACACAAATAGCCTGCACATTATTTACCCACACAACAAAATGGTGCGGCTCTTCACTGGCACTGATAAAGCCCTGCCAGCTATATTGGCCCGTAACGCTGTCGGTTGCCGTATCAATCCCCTGATCAGTAATATTCAACTGTATTTTTTTTCCCTCAAGCATTTGTTGATCGTAAAACCAGTGTAACCAGTAGGGCAAAAATAGGTATCGGTAGGCCAGCGCGACGATTACAATTACCAGGTTCAGGGCCATCCACCATTGAAATGGTGTTTGATAATTGAAAAATATGAATAACATCCACATCGCTAAGCCGACATTCGCTGCCATCAGGGCCCAGAATAGCCAGTTGCGCAGCCTGGGATATTTATTGCGGTGCTGCCGCGCAGATTCGATCGCCTTATAATCGGCAAAACTGTAGGTGTAATCAAGCTTCATGGGCACCTTTGCGCCTCACCGGGATAGGACCGGAAAGGTCAATAATATTGGCGGTAAATCTAGTCGAGTTGTCTATCTATGTGCTCCACTCGGAAACACTCAATCACGTCACCCTTGCGCATGTCCTGGTAGTTCTCGAAGGCCATGCCGCATTCCTGACCGCTGGTCACTTCGGAGACTTCGTCCTTGAAGCGCTTTAAAGAGGACAGCATGCCCTCATGAATGACGACATTGTCGCGCAACAGGCGAACGCCGATGCCACGTTCCACTTTGCCTTCCGTTACCATACAACCGGCAACTTTACCGATTTTAGATACGTTGAACACTTCCAGAATTTCGGCATAACCAAGGAATGTCTCGCGACGTTCCGGCGCCAGCATTCCCGAAAGAACGGCTTTGATATCATCGACCAGATCGTAGATGATTGAATAATACCGGATTTCAATGCCTTCCGCCTCGGCGGCATCACGGGCCTGTTTGTTGGCTCGTACATTGAAGGCCAGAATGGGTGCGTTTGAAGCCACCGCAAGGGATACATCGGATTCAGTTACCGCGCCCACGCCGGAATGGACCATGCGAGCTGCGACTTCTTCTGTGCCAAGTTTTTCCAGTGCGCCGGCAATGGCTTCCACAGAACCCTGCACATCGCCTTTGACAACAACCGCAGCCTCGCTCAAATCGCTGGTTTGTAACTGCGACATCATTTGCTCGAGTGAACCACGTGAACCGGCCATGTTTGCTGCAGCCAGGTCGCGGGCGAGGCGGTGGCGGTATTCGGAGATTTCTCGTGCGCGCGCTTCGTTATCCACGACACCCACACGGTCACCGGCGGCAGGGGTGTTATTCAACCCCAAGATCTCTACCGGCATTGATGGCAGCGCTTCTTGCATTTGTTCACCGCGATCATTGACGAGAGCGCGTACCCGGCCCCACTCATCACCGGCAACAATAATGTCACCAATGCGCAGAGTGCCGCGATTAATCAGCACAGTTGCGACAGGACCACGGCCCTTATCGAGTTCCGCTTCAATGACAATGCCTTCAGCGGGTCTGTCGGGGTTGGCTTTCAGCTCAAGCAGTTCCGCCTGCAAAAGAATTCCCTCAAGCAGCTTGTCGAGATTGGTGCCCTTGAGAGCTGAGACTTCCACTTCGAGAATTTCACCACCCATGCTTTCCACAAACACTTCATGTTGCAGTAACTCGTTACGCACGCGTGAAGGGTCGACATCGGGTAAATCGATTTTGTTGATAGCAACAATAATCGGTACTCCGGCCGCTTTGGCATGATTGATGGATTCGATGGTTTGCGGCATGACGCCATCATCGGCGGCTACTACAAGAACAGCAATATCGGTTGCCTGTGCCCCGCGCGCGCGCATGGCAGTAAACGCCTCGTGGCCCGGTGTATCGATGAACGTAATTTTCTGGCCGTTCTTTTCTACCTGATAAGCACCGATGTGCTGGGTAATTCCACCTGCTTCTCCACTGACGACATTAGCATCGCGAATGGCATCAAGCAGTGAAGTTTTACCGTGATCAACGTGACCCATGATGGTGACAACCGGCGGGCGCGACTGCAAATCTTCTTCATTATCGGGAGCATCAAAAATGCCCTCTTCGATATCGGATTCAGAAACCCGTCGCACGGTGTGGCCAAATTCTTCGGCAATCAGTTCGGCGGTATCGGCATCAAGCACATCGCCCGGTGTCATCATCTGGTCCTGTTTCATCATAAACTTGATGACATCGACTGAACGTTCAGACATGCGCTGGGCCAGTTCCTGGATAGTAATTGTTTCTGGCAACACCACTTCGCGGGAGATTTTTTCGCGCGGACCCGACTGTTGGCGTGCGGCGCGTTTGGCTTTTTCCTGGCGGCGTCGAAGGGCGGCCAGAGAAGGACCGCGTTTGCCACGATCTTCATCCAACGCATTGGACAGAGTAAGTTTGGTACGGCGGCGATCATCACCGCCTTTTGGTCTGGATGGTTTTTCCGGTTCTTCAGGTTTTTTGCGATCAAAAGGTTTGAGAACCTTGATCTTCTTGTCTTCGCCGGCGACATCCAGGAGTTTTGCCGGAATTTCATCGGGCCTGATCGGGGCTGGTTCAGCAGCCGCTGCTTTACGTACTTGTTTGGAGGCCGGTTCGCTTGAGGCTGGCTCTTTGGCGCCGCTCTCCAAATCCAGTTTTTCTTTTTCTTCGCGCTCTTTTTCCAATGCGGCAAGGCGCTCTTCATTTCGCACAGCCTCTTCTTCAAGGCGCTTGTTGTCTTCAATATCCCGAACTTTGGCATCTTCAAGCGCACGACGGCGCGCATCAAGTTCACTGGCTGACAAACCACCCAGCTTGGGAGTTTCTGATCTTTTTGCAACCGTTGGCGGATTTTTAGAAACAGGCGCAGGGGAAGCAGGCGTTGTGTCTGCTTTTTCCGGAATGGCAGGACCGGGTGCCGGTTTTGCTTCACCGGGCAGGGAAATGCGGCGTTTGCGTGTTTCAACCACCACGGACTTGGAGCGACCATGGGAGAAATTTTGCCGAACTGTGCCCTGTGAAACACCGCCACTTTTCAGCGTTAGTGTTTTTTTCGGGCTGCTTTCAACGTTTTTGTCGTCACCGTCACTCATGCTCTACCAGTTCCTAATTTCCTGCAGCGCCTGTGATGAGGCCTGCGGGGGCTTTTTGGACCTTTAGGCTTGGAAAATCCAGCCCTTCATTCTCTTTTTTTTGGCCCAGTTTTTGTTTTCGTTAATACGGTTCGCCAATTGTGCTTAAGCGCAATAAGTTTCAAACCGAGAAATTTGTTTTTTCACACTGCGTGTCGCGCCGCCCTGAATGAGGGCGACATGAACTGAATTACTCATACCAAGTGCCACATCCAGCTGGCTCGAGCTAAGGGCATTAAATATCGGCGGCAACCCTTTATTGTAACCGCCGTTTGATTGGCACGCTACCAGGGCCGACTTAATTTTCCCTACTCCATCATCTCTGCCATCACTGGCATGGAACAGGATTTTTGTATCTCCATTGCGAGCCAGAGCGCTGACTTTAGCAAAACCGGTTATCACCAGCCCGGATTTTTTTGCCATTGAAAGTCCGTGTGCAACCTTTGCCAGCAACAAACCTTCAATTACCGCTAAAATCTCAACGGTGACATTCACCTTTTTCTTGAAACCTGCGGCAAACAGTTTGCGCTCAATTGCGCTTTGGACCGCTTGGCGCGAATTTATTACCCAAACTCCCCTGCCGGGCAGTTTTTGTTTCAGATCGGCAACCACCTCATCTTGCGGTCCAACGACAAAGCGAATCATTTCATCGCAATTCATCGCCTTGCGGGTAACAATACAGGTTCTTGTTTTCTCCTTTTTAGTCATTCTTTTTTTCAGACACCGGAATTAAACGAAATTATCCTTCGTCTTTATTTACAGCCTCAGACTTTACAGTTTCTGGTTCGGTTGGTGCGGTGTCAGAAGATGTGGAGACAGATGCATCTTCACCACTTTCCTTTTCGCTTTCGTTTTCACTGGCAGTTTCACTGGCAGCTTCACCGGCCTTTTCACTGGCAGTTTCACCGGCATCTTCGCTACCCTCTTCACCCTCGGGTGTTTCTTCAACCGGGGGCGCAAGGTCTTCTGGCGTTACCCAGCCGACTTTCAGGCGCGCAGCCATCACCATGTTTTCGGCATCAATTCTGGAAAGCTTGAACGATTCAAGCGAGCCATCAAAATGCGTGGTTTCACCATCTTTGCGCTCGTTCCAGCCGGTGAGATCATCGGCGGCACATCCAGCAAAATCTTCCATAGTCTTGATTTCATCTTTGCCAAGGGCAACCATCATCGAAGTGGTAATGCCTTCGATTTCGCGCAGATCATCGCTGACACCCAGGGCCTTTCTTTCATTATCCAGAGCAGATTCCTGCTTTTCCAGGAACTCACGGGCACGGGCCTGAAGTTCTTCGGCGGTCTCATCATCAAAGCCTTCAATCGAAGCGATCTCCAGCATGTCCACGTAGGCCACTTCTTCAACGGAGGAAAACCCTTCCGAGGCCAGAAGCTGGGCCACCATCTCATCGACATTCAGTGCCTCAACAAATTTAGCTGTATTTTGTGCAAATTCGGCCTGGCGACGTTCGCTCTCTTCCTGCTCGGTCATGATGTCGATGTCCCAGCCGGTTAACTGAGAGGCAAGGCGAACATTCTGGCCCCGCCTGCCAATTGCCAGCGAAAGCTGATCATCAGGCACAACAACATCAATGCGTTCGGCTTCTTCATCAAGCACAACTTTTGCCACTTCGGCGGGCTGCAATGCGTTGACGATGAAACTTGCCGCATCGGGCGACCAGGGGATAATATCGATTTTTTCGCCCTGCAATTCGCCAACAACCGCCTGCACGCGCGAACCGCGCATACCAACGCAAGCACCTACAGGGTCAATTGATGCATCGTTTGAGATAACCGCAATCTTGGCGCGTGAACCCGCATCGCGGGCAACGGATTTGATTTCGATGACGCCATCATAGATTTCGGGCACTTCCATGGTGAACAGTTTGGCCATGAATTCGGGGTGCGTGCGTGACAGAAAAATCTGCGGCCCGCGCTGCTCGCGGCGCACGTCGTAAATGAATGCACGAACGCGGTCACCATAGCGAAAATTCTCACGCGGGATGGTTTCATCACGGCGGATAATTGCTTCGCCACGGCCAAGGTCAACCACCACATTGCCGTATTCAACGCGTTTGACTGTACCGTTGATCACTTCACCAATACGGTCTTTAAATTCATCATACTGCTGATCACGTTCAGCTTCCCGAACCTTTTGCACAATCACCTGCTTGGCGGACTGAGCAGCGATGCGGCCAAATTCCATCGGCGGTAATTGCTCGGAGACAAATTCGCCAATCTGAATTTCGGGACTATCATCGCGCGCCAGTTCCAGCGAAATTTGCACGGTGTAATCTTCAACTTCTTCGACTACTTCCAGCAGCCGATGCAATCTGATATCACCGGTTTTGGGATCAATTTCGACTTTGATATTGGTTTCCTGGCCATAACGCGAGCGCGCGGCTTTCTGGATGGCTTCAGCCATGGCGGAAATCACAATTTCCCGATCGATGGATTTTTCCCGCGCAACCGCATCAGCGATTTGCAGAAGTTCAAGCCTGTTAGCACTTACAGCCATTTTATTTCTCCGCACTTTTGCATAAATTCATGGGTCTAATTATCCTCACTCATTGGTATTGTTTTGCTGTCGGTTTGATCCTCTAGCCCGTTGGCCTGTCTCAAGGCTTTGTCACGGCGCAAAGATTCGCGGATCAAATCGTCTGTCAATATCAATTTCACAGTTGCCATGTCTTCAATAGCGATTGTGAATTCCGGGTTCTCATCTTCACTATCTAAATCCGCCCGGAAAGTAACTTTGTTTCCATCGGTTGAAATTATCGTTCCCTTATACCGCTTGCGACCATTGATCATTTGCGAGGTTTCCAGTTTTGCCACATGACCGCACCAGGTATCAAAATCTGACAAGCGCACCAGCGGGCGGTCAATTCCGGGAGAAGAAACCTCAAGATGGTAATTTCCCGGCAACGGTTCCTCAATATCAAGAAGTGGCGACAGCGCGCGCGATACGGTTTCACACTCGCCAACCTCAATCATCCCATCGGGCCGTTCAACCATGATTTGCAGCGTTGTGCCATTTTGCCCCGACACCTGAACACGCACCAGCCGAAACCCCAGACCTTCGATTTCCGGTTCAACAATAGCAGCAATGCTAGCTTCGCTGCCGCTTTCTATGATGTCTCGTGGATGCAATGTTGCCTGGGCCACCGGATGTTCCTAATGATGTTTTCCGGCAATAAAAAAGAGCGGGTGCCTGATGGACCCACTCTCGCAAATTATGCCGAGAATTTTGATGATATATAGCTCCCGCAATTCAAAATTGCAAGCTTATTTCGTTATTGCCAGATGAAATCTACATTCTTTTGAAAGTCAGATAAGCAGGAACTCTGTCTTCGCGCAGGGCTTTTTTTTCATAACGCGTGGATTGCCAGAGCGCCCAGGGTGTTTTCCAGTCACTGCTGTTTTGCGCCTGCCAGTCGAACAACCCGCTGTCGCGGCAATGTTTCAGCGTCCAGTTGACATAATGTTCGATGTCGGATGCAAAGTGAAACTCGCTTCCCGGTTTCAGTATTCTTGCTATCTGCGTCAGGTTATTGCGGTTCACAAACCGGCGTTTCCAGTGGCGTTTTTTGGGCCAGGGGTCGGGATAGAGCAAAACAACCCTGTCAATTGACGCGGTGGGCAGCCAGTCAAGCAATGGCGTGGCGTCTTCATCATGGAGGCAAATATTGGTGAGGTTATTTTTATCAATTGCCGACAGGATCTTGCCCATGCCATTGATAAACGGTTCACACCCGATGTAACCACTGGCGGGCTTTTCAACTGCCCGCTGGACAAGATGTTCACCGCCGCCAAAACCTATTTCCAGAATTATTTCATCTGTTTTATGGGTGAACAGTTGGCGCAGATCGGCTGGTGCGGGATTTGATAAATCCAGTTTTAAGCGCGGTAAAAGTTCTTCAAACAGTTTCACCTGAGAACGCTTTAAGGGCTTGGCTATTCGCCGGCCAAAAAAAGCCCCGGCTGCCCTTTGCGGGTGACCGGGGTTGTTATTTTTTTGTGCATTCATTTGTTAAAGTGCTTTGATCGCATCTTTGAGGGTTTTGGTGAGGTCTGTCTTTTCCCAGGAAAATGAACCGCCGCGACCGGGCTTGCGACCAAAATGGCCATAGGCGGCGGTTTGGGCGTAAATCGGTTTGTTGAGGTCCAGATGTTTACGGATACCGGTTGGTGACAAATCCATCACATCTGCGAGTACCAGTTCCATTTGCGCATCGGGAATTTTTCCGGTGCCATGGGTATCGACATAAATCGAAAGTGGCTGGGCGACACCAATCGCATAGGACAGCTGAATTGTGCAGCGGTCGGCCAGATTTGCTGCCACGACATTTTTAGCGAGATAGCGCGAGGCATAAGCAGCAGAGCGGTCAACCTTTGTTGTGTCTTTGCCGGAGAAAGCACCACCGCCATGGGGAGCAGCACCGCCATAGGTGTCAACGATGATTTTGCGGCCGGTGAGACCGGCATCGCCATCGGGACCGCCGATTACGAATTTGCCTGTTGGATTAATGTGCCACTGGCAATCATCAGCAATTTTAAGCCCATCCATTGCCTTGCGAATGCTGGGCTCGATAACTTTACGAACTTTGGCTGAATCCCAGCTATCGTCCAGATGCTGGGTTGAAACAACAATCTGGGTTGCTTCCACCGGTTTTCCGTCTTCATAACGAACGGTTACCTGGGACTTGGCATCGGGGCCGAGTTTACCAAGGTCGCCTTCGCCCTTTTTGCGTTCTGCGGCCAACAGTTCCAGAATCTTATGGGAATAGTAAATAGGCGCAGGCATTAATTCGGGTGTTTCACGGCAGGCATAACCAAACATAATGCCCTGATCACCAGCGCCTTCTTCGCCCTGACGGTCGGAAGAATTGTCCACACCTTGAGCAATATCGACAGACTGTGAATGTAACAGCACATCGATTTTAGCGTTTTTCCAATGAAAACCATCCTGCTCATAACCAATATCCCGGATGGCACGGCGTGCAGCGGAGCGAAAACGGGTCGGGTTGATTACTTTGTTGCCGTTTTTATCTGTCTTGAGCAAAGAATCCGGCACACGAACTTCACCGGCAATTACCACACGATTGGTGGTGGTTAGTGTCTCGCAGGCAATACGGGCGGCCCAGGGGTCGTTGCCGTTTTTTCGGGCTTCTTTATAAACCAGGTCAACAATTTCATCAGATATTCTGTCACAGACTTTGTCTGGATGCCCTTCTGAAACAGATTCACTGGTGAAGTGGTAGTTGTTGCGAGCCATAATATTCTCCGAAATGTTGAAGTACGCACAATCAAGTGTACCGCTAAAAGTTGAGATGTCTTTTATAGGGCATGGCTGCTAGGTCAAGTGGGCAATTTAAGAATCATGAAATGAGAAAAGCAAAAAGCCCCAGCCTGATAAGGGTTGGGGCTTTGATTTTTTATAAAACAGTGGAAATTCCAGTTTTATTATTCATCCTTTTCTGCAGCCAATGCCTTGACCAAATCAACAATTTTGCGGCGAACACGCCCATCGCTGATTTTTACGAAAGCCCGGTTTAGTTGCAACCCTTCGGAACTGGACAAAAAATCCACCACATAATTTGCGGAACTGGATTCTTTCAATCCCCCTGCTGCGCTGCCATCAGCGCTGGGTGCATCTTCAAAGAAGAATGAAATTGGGGTATTGAGTATGGTTGATATGTGTTGAAGGCGGCTTGCACCAATGCGATTGGCTCCTTTTTCATATTTTTG
>JAKISV010000051.1 GCA_021648425.1 Rhizobiaceae bacterium | reverse complement strand
CCAAAAATCTCTGCGCGGGGCTTTTGATAAAAGCCGCATTGCAGCAATACTGCGTTAGGTTTTTATGGAAAGCCCCGCAAGTTTGCACTTATTTTCATAGCGCTGATGCTGGGATGCATCGAGTGAACAACCAGGCATGTTTAATAGGGGACAGTAACCGATTAATTTCAATTTAATCGGTTACTGTCCCCTATTAAAAACACGCTCCCTTTAACTTCACATATTAGCGCTAAACATTTGTTCATTTGCACAAGTCGCGCTATGATTTACTGATAGATTGAAATGAGTGGACGAAGGAGCAAGGTTATGGATTTACCTGTGGGACAAAATGATTACAGCGAAGTCATTGAAAATGATCGCGCTCATGTCTGGCATCACCTGAGTCAGCACAAAAAATATGAAACCGTTGACCCGATGATTGTCGTTGAAGGCAAGGGCATGCGGTTCTGGGATGCCAAAGGCCGTCAATATCTGGATGGTGTTTCGGGCGGTGTGTGGACGGTTAATGTGGGCTACGGACGCGAAGAAATTGCCGATGCGGTGCGTGACCAGCTGGTGAAGCTCAATTATTTTGCCGGATCGGCTGGCTCGATACCCGGAGCCACATTCTGCCGGGCGCTTATTGATAAAATGCCAGGGTTGAGCCGGGTTTATTTTTCCAATTCAGGCTCTGAAGCCAATGAAAAGGCCTATAAGATTGTGCGCCAGATTTCATACAATAAGTATGGCGGCAAAAAGCACAAAATCCTGTTTCGCGACCGCGATTATCACGGCACGACGATTACCGCGCTTTCCACCTGTGGCCAGCCGGAACGTAAAGAACAATACGGACCATTTACGCCGGGCTTTGTCGAGGTTCCTCACTGTTGCGAATATCGCTCGCAATATGGCGAGGTGGATAATTATGGAGAGCGGGCTGCGCGGGCCATTGAAGAAGTGATATTGCGCGAAGGGCCGGACACTGTTGGCGGTATAATTCTGGAACCGGTAACTGCGGGTGGGGGTGTCATTCCTCCGCCGGAGGGTTATTGGCCCGTAGTGCAGGAAATTTGTGACAAGTACGATATTTTGCTGATTATAGATGAAGTGGTTTGTGGCCTTGGGCGCACGGGCAAATGGTTTGGCTATCAGCAATATGTCATCAAGCCTGATATTGTCACCATGGCCACGGGCGTTGCATCTGGTTATGCCGCGATATCATGCACAGGGACAACTGAAGCGGTGTTGGAGCAGTTCAAGGCTTACCCGGATGATCCAATGAGTTATTTTCGTGATATTTCCCTCTTTGGCGGATGTAATGGCGGACCGGCGGCAGCACTTGCCAACATGCAGATAATTGAAAATGAAAACCTGCTCGATAATGTCACTGCCATGGGTGAGTATCTGATGGGGCGATTGAATGGGTTGAAAGACAAACATTCGATAATTGGCGATGTTCGCGGTAAGGGTCTTTTTTGTGGTGCAGAACTGGTTGCCAATCGCGAAACAAAAGAGCCGGTTGATGAAAGCGTGGCGGCGGCGATTGTTGCCGACTGCCTGGCCAATGGCGTGCTAATTGGGATGACCAACCGCTCAATGCACGGGTTGAACAATACGCTTTGCCTCTCGCCGGCGCTGATATGCACCAAATCTGATCTGGATGAGATTGTCGATGCGATTGATGCGGCGATTAGAAGGGTTGTCGCTTAAGCCTTACTGCTGTAGCAGGTCGGGGTTATCTGCCAGTTTCAGCAGATATTCGGCCGTAAATTCGCACTGGTGAGGCCCGGCGGCATAGGGGCCGATTGCGTAGGAATCGAAGGTGACGGTGGCACCCGTTTCGTTGAAGGTCCAACGGGTCATGTCTGCAATGTGTTTTTTGATCACGCCAGGATAGTCTTCATCAATTCTGGCGCGGGATTCTTCATTTACCTCATCATATATACCGGATTTCAGTTCAATAATGAGGTCACGACAATCGGCTATCAGGGTCTGTATAGCTTGGGGCGGAAATAAATCGCCGGTTTTTAAAGGGGTGCCCTGCTGCAAGTCGATATTGATTGCAGTGGTCCAGGAATTGGGATGGGCACCGCCGGAATAATCATAGGTGTAGGCGATGGCTGATATCAGCTTGTCGCTCTGCCAGGTAACCGTAACGTTCGTTTCCTGTTCATAGGAAAACATCCCTTGATCATCGCTCACCTCATTGAAAGGCATCTCTTTTATCAAACGCTCAATGGCCTGATTGTAGGCGATTTGTCCATTGGTGGAAGGTGCAGTAAATTTCGAACCTTCAAATTTAAGGTTGTAGGTATTGCTGCTGCCGATCTGCCGCAGAAAAACCGGCAGCATCGGTGGTGTTCTTGCGGCGTTATCTTTTATTGCATTGGCTCGATTTTCGGTTTCCTCCAGAAGGCATTCAGAACCCGCCCCGCAAACGGTGGCGCGGTATTTCAACCATTCTCGCTGTTCTGCCTGAATTGATTTAGCGGTTTTTTTGTCCAGCTTATCAACCAGAGCAAAATAGGCCTTTTCCATTGCTGTGTCAGCAGAATGGATTTTGGCACTGGCGCAAATGGCCAGCTCCACCTCAGTCGTGGCTTTTGCGCACTCAAAAGCCTGCGAATTACCAAAGAGAGAGGCCATGACAATAATACTGGCGACAAAAAACTGAACCCGTAATTTCATTTTTGAATTCCTTTTGCCGGACAATTTTGCTGCTAGCGCTTTTTACCGGCATCCCTGCCCCACTTAATGGTTTTGCCAACATCGGTTTTGGGTGCTGGTTTTGGTTTTACAACCGGTGGGGCTGGCGGCGGCTCATCGCGGCCGATTGCTGGATTAATATTGTCCGCAGGGTCAGCGGTTGCCACAGGTTTTGGGGGTGCTGTTGCCATTTTAGTATTGCCGCGCAATTTTCTGCGTTTTGCAATTGACATCAGTACGATACCAAAAACCACCAGTGCGCCGCCAAATAGCGTATTGCTTGAGCCGGTGGCTTGTACACCAGACAGCACCTGTGCCTCAATGCCGATAATATTGGCGTCTATATCAAGGCCGTTATTGCCAACATTGCCACCGGTATTTGGGATTGCGCCAATTTTATACTGGCCTGAACGCTGGATAGTAAATTCCTTGCTGGTGGCGAAGATGAGGTAGGGCTCGGTAGATGAAGTGCCACCTGAACGGGTTCCTTCAAGACTGACCGTTATCTCCTCACTCAGCAACGGCCTTTGAGCAGCGCCAGCCTGACCGGCGGGCGCAACTCGCACAAGCAGTCGCAGCTTACCATTGTCATAAATCTGGCCGGGTAAACGCAGCACATTCATGCGAATGCGTATGGTTTGGTTGTCACCCTGCAAAAAAATCTCACTGACACGCCAGCCCTGGTCTTTGTTATTAGACTTGCTTTTGTCAAAAACTGTTGCCCGGGCAATTTCTTCACCGGTAAAATTGGAACCAAACCAGGGTTTGGCCACGGCATAAAACAAGCCGATAACAATCATGATAATCCCGATAATGCGCAAGGCCGTTTCCTTTCAACAAAATTCTATAAATACAGTTTATGGAGATTTATGCCAATGGGCAAACTGGTGGTGGACTTTTCGTTCACCGCGAACAACCTCAAAGCGCTCATCTGCCACCAGCGAAAAACCAAGGTCTGCGAATTTCATGAGATCGTTTTCATGCAGGGGCCAGGGTGGTCCATCGGGGGTTTCGATATTGTGGCGCATTCGCGAATAAACCAGCAGGGTGCCACCGGGCTTTACCAGATTGGCGATGGCTCGGGTGGATTTATCCAGCATTTGCGGTGGAAGGGCTTGAAGTGTGTAACATTCGTTGACCAGCTCGAAACCACCGCGCCACTCCATTGGAGGCTCAAAAAGACTGGCAGCCAGATATTTGACTTTTGAACTGGGAAAACGTTGCTTTGCCCAGTCGATAGCAGTTTGAGAGAGGTCAAAGGCGGTGGTGTCATATCGGGCAGCGGCAATCTCCTCGGCATTATCACCCAGGCCACAGGCGATATCCAGGGCGGTTTGACCATTGCCGGGATTTGCCTTTAACCAGGCGGCAAGTTGGGGTTTTGGTGCGAGATCTGCCCAGGGTATTTGCGCTGCATCATCGTTGGCGCGGTCATAGACAGTATTAAAAAACGCGCCGCGCTCGGGTTCGCTGTGAATGGTATTGCGGTCAAGTTTATTGACCTCTTCGCGGGCTTTGGCTCGTCTTGCGGCGAATTCTGCGTCTATCTGCTCACGGGTTGGTTTTGTCATTTATGCCTTCTTTTCCCAGCCGCCATTCGGGTTTTGCTGCCAGTAGGTTACATTGTGACCAGCTTCCTTCTCGACTTTCCAGCGTTTGCGCGCTTCTTCTATATCGTTGGCATTGTGGCCGTCAAAAATATAGATGCCGCGTTCATAGGGTGATAAATCCGGAGGCTGCGCGCCCTCTACCATGAAGCGGATGGTGGCATTGTTGGGATTATCCTGGCCGGTGGTCAACCAGATTGGCTGCATTGATTCATTACCATCACGGGTGGCACCATGGGGTAGAAATGCCTCATCGCGCCAACTCCACAAATGGGCATCAATTGCCTGGATCCGCTCATCACTGACGCCCTGCAATACAACGCGCCAATTTCGTTCAAGACATTTTTGCAGCAGCGAGGGCACCACGTCTTCGAGCCGTTTTTCAGTTAGATGATAGAATAGAATTTCGGTCAACATCGATTCTCATTGCATAAGTTACAATATCCGTACTGATCGGTACGCTTCATTCATATTTGTTTGCAACCAGCTGATTTAACAAACGAACACCAAACCCTGAGCCCCAGGACTGGTTATATTCGTGTTTAGGGGAGCCCATTGCAGTGCCTGCCACATCAAGATGGGCCCAGGGCACATCGTTGACAAAGCGCTGCAGGAATTGGGCAGCGGTAATTGAACCGGCATAGCGGCCGCCGGTATTTTTCATATCCGCATTTTTGGAATCAATCAGTTTGTCATATTCGGGGCCAAGCGGCAGACGCCATACTTTTTCTGCGGTATCTATCCCGGCAGTTGATATATTGTCTGCCAATTCATCATTATTGGAAAACAGTCCGGCATGGTGATTGCCCAGGGCCACAAGAACCGCGCCGGTGAGGGTTGCCAGATTGATCATAAATTTTGGTTTGTATTTTTTCTGACAATACCAAAGCGCATCGGCCAGTACCAGGCGACCTTCGGCATCTGTGTTAATGATTTCAATGGTTTGTCCAGACATTGATTTGACAATATCGCCCGGGCGCTGGGCATTGCCATCAGGCATATTTTCCACCAGGCCGATAATGCCAATGACATTGGCTTTGGCTTTTCGAGAGGCCAGCGCGTGCATCAGGCCAGTGACGGCGGCGGCTCCTCCCATATCGCCTTTCATGTCTTCCATGCCACCGGCGGGCTTGATGGAAATGCCGCCCGTATCAAACACCACTCCCTTGCCGACAAATGCAATAGGCTGGGCTTTGGTGTTTACAGCGCCGTTCCATTTCATGACAACCAACCTTGGCGGGCGTACAGAGCCCTGGTTGACACCTAACAAGGCATCCATTTTCAAGGCTTTCATTTCCTTTTCGCCCAACACTTCAACTTTTACGCCAAGTTTGGAGAGTTTCTGGGCCTCGCGGGCAAATTCCACTGCTCCCAGTTTGTTGGGAGGTTGATTGACAAGGTCACGGGCAACATTAACGCCATCGGCAATGCCATCCAGTTCTTTCCATTTTTTGCGTGCAGCAGTGCTCACCTTGCTGGCAAAAATGATTTTTGTCGTTTTGGAGGGTTTTTTGGTTTTGGTTTTATAATCATCAAAATCGTAACTGCGCAGTTTTGCACCCATGGCGATGAATGCGAAATTTTCTCCGGAAATTTTCTTTTTATCATCCCCGTAGGCAAGGACTGTCACCTGCTGGACTTTGGCACAAATGGCCTTGATTTTGCCACCGATTTTCATCAAAGCATGTTCATCAGCAGCAGCAATGTCGCCGCAACCCAGTATAATCAATCGCTCAAGTTTTTCGTTTGGAGAAATGATATTTACACTGGTCAGGTGCTTGCCGGTAAACTGCGCTACCTTCAGCGCTCTGGCAATTCGGCCTGAATCGTCAATTTTATCAACATCTGCAGGCAGCTTTGCTCCCTGCGGCATTAAAACTACCACAGCACCTTTAATCGGGACAGCGAGATTGGTGAACGAAATCGAGGGTGTTTTGGCCATGGGGTCTCCGAAGTGAAATTTGAAAAAATTCGATAAACAGGAATTATGTATGTTGGCGTTAAATCAACCAAAGGCAAGGGCAAATTTGTTCGTGCAACTCAAGGAGCGGGTCCAAGTGTTGCAAATTTAGCATACACGTTTTGTTAACTGCATTCGTTGAGGCAAAATTAGCCAGAACTGCCTATCATTTGATTTAAAGAATCAGTATTTTCAAATACACCATTATCCTGCCACAACTATTTGATTTTTGGGCATTTGGTGATTTGAATTCATTGACCAATAACGGCCTGGTAAAGCAAGCTGAGGCAAACGGGTACAGATGTTTTTTAATTTGATTGAGCGTTATATTTTTGGCAAGGCAATTGCTGCGACGTTGCTGACGCTCGGTTGCCTTGTCGGTGTTGTTTGGATAGTGCAGGCGCTGCGCAAACTGGATGTGATTACATCCAAGGGTGCCGCCGTGCTGGTATATCTGAAATTGACATCTTTTGCTGTTCCGATGTTGGCTTTGGCAATTATTCCCATCGCCCTTCTTGTAGCAACTATTTATACGGTAAATTCGCTCAATTCCAGCTCGGAACTGGTGGTTATCAATGCCAGTGGCGCTTCCAACCGGGTGCTGGTGAAGCCAATGCTGATACTGGCGTTGCTTTGCAGCTTGTTTGTCGGATTTGTCGGGCATTTTGTTATCGCCTGGAGCCTGGTCAACTTAAAAACCATGGCGGCGGAGTTGCAGGCTGATCTGGTGTCTATTGTAGTTCAGGAAGGCGCTTTCACAAAAATCGATGACGGCCTGATATTCCATATCGCCAAACGCGATGCGGGGGGATTGTTGCGTGGTATATTGATTTCTGATGAACGCGACCCAAAAGTCTCGATTGTTTATACGGCGCGCGAAGGTGTGGTGACGAAGATAAACGGAGAATCGGCGATATTGCTGAAAGATGGTGAAATTCACCAGCGTAACCATGAAGATGGCACTGCCACCTTTATCAACTATCAGTCTTATGCTTTCGATTTATCGACATTTGCCGGCAAAGTTGAGGGCATCAGCTTGCGCCCGAAAGAGCGCACCACCTTTGATTTGCTCAATCCTGATCCCAATGATCGATATTACAAAAATTCTCCAGGTCTTTATCGCGCGGCTATTCATGAGCGTTTTTCGGAAATGGTGTGGCCGTTTACCTATGTGGTATTGATCCTGGCTTTTGCCGGTCAGGCGCGCTCCAACCGACAAAGCTACGGCACGGCAATTATGGCGGCGGTTACACTGACGTTAGTTCTGCGCGGGTTTGCATTTTCCGGTGTCAGTTCGCTTAAATCAGATCCGAATGCGGTTTATCTGGTTTATGCGCTTCCTTTGGGTGGGATATTGTTTGGCGGATGGTTCCTTGCCCGAAATCGACCGGTCGCATTGCCAAAATCTGTCAGTGACTGGCTTGAGCGCCAACAGGTTCGTAATGAACAACAGTTTGAACGCATCTATGCCAGCTATATCGGATTTCGCCGTCGCATGGCCGGGGTTAGCTCATGATCGGACAAACCCTTGGTCTATATTTTGCAGCGCGTTTTGCCAAAATCATGCTGGGAATGCTGTTGGCGCTGGCGTTCCTGATTGTAACCGTAGATTTTATCGAGCAGCTTCGTAAGGTTTCTGAAAGTGCCGATATTGATGTATCACAGCTCTATTTGATTTCATTGCTTAGAGCGCCGATTTTTCTGGAAAAGGCGTTCCCTTTTGCCGGCCTTTTTGCAGCCATGATAACCCTGTCTCAATTGAACCAGAAAATGGAACTGGTTGTGGCGCGCGCAGCGGGTGTCTCAGCCTGGCAGTTTCTTTTGCCATTATCTATTTGTGCAGCGCTGATAGGTGTGCTTGCCACTACCGTATATAATCCGCTTGCGGTAAAAGCGAACAATCAGGCCAATGAACTTTCATCAAAAGTTTTCGGTGGTGGCAATGTGCGCCAGAATACCAACAGAAAAGATGTTTGGATCAGGCAGGAAACAGGAGATACCAGCGCGGTAATTAACGCCAGCAATTCCCGCCGCAATGGCAAACTGCTTGATGATGTCAGGATTATTGAATTTGATGCAAAGGGATTTGTCACCCAACGCATTGATGCAAGGCACGCTATATTCCAGGGAGGCAGTTGGATGTTGGTTGATGTTTCGCAATCTTCAGAAGGCGAAATAACACAAAAAATCACATCACGTGAATTCGCAACAAATCTGACAGCTGATTCGATATTGAGTGCCGTTACCGACCCGGAAACCGTGAGTTTCTGGGAGTTAAAACCCACGGCACAAAAGGTTGCCCTTTCCGGGGTGAATCCCGGCCCATACCTTGTTAGATATCATAGCCTTACCGCTTTACCGCTGTTTTTGGTGTCGATGGTGCTGATTGCAGCCACCGTATCACTGAGATTTGTACGTTTTGGTCAGTCAGGACGCATGATTTTAGGTGGCATATTGAGTGGGTTCGTGCTTTATACGGTGACAAATCTGGTAACCTCTTTAGGGAGCAACGGGATCGTGCCGCCAATAGCTGCGGCATGGGCCCCTTCAGTCGTGGCGATACTATTTGGTATGAGTGTACTTTTACATCAAGAGGACGGGTAGTGATGGCGCTTGTCAGGCACCAAACAACTGGTCGTTTTCCGACGCAAAGCGCCTCGCAATGGCGTGCTGGCGAAGGCACCAACGCGCCTGTTAATATTACTGCGCGTGCGCGCAAAATATTACTTGCAGGAACCCTATTTTTTGCAACAGTTTTTGTTTTGCCAACAGTCGTCGATACTGGCATTTCAGCAAATGCCCAGAATATCGGTAGCGATCTGTTTGGCCAGCGCTCCAATCCCGACGCGCAATTGCTGCTTGAGGCTGATCAGCTAAAATATGATGATGCCAACCAGCGCATTGCAGCTGTCGGCAATGTGCAAATTGCCTATGACGGCTATACTCTTGTTGCCAGGCAGGTGACATATGACCGTAATTCCGGACGGGTGATCGCCACAGGAAATGTCGAAATTATTGAACCCAACGGTAACCGTATATTCGCCGAGGAAATCGATATAACCGATAATTTCAGTGATGGATTTATTTCCGCATTGCGAGTGGAATCAGCTGATGAAACCCGATTTGCCGCCGATAGCGGCGAGCGCGTTGATGGCAATGTTACCATTTTGAACAATGGCGTTTATACGGCCTGCAAATTTTGTAAGGACAATCCGACAAAGCCACCCTTGTGGCAAATCCGGGCGCGTAAAATAACAATCAACAACGATACCAAAGAGGTTTCCTACGAGAAGGCATCGTTTGAACTATTTGGAAAACCTATAGCCTATCTGCCCTATTTTGCCCACGCTGACCCGGCGATCAGACGAAAATCCGGTTTCCTTATTCCGAATATTTTATACCGGGAGGAATTAGGTATTGGCGTTTCTACAAGTTATTTTTTCAACCTTGCGCCAAATTACGATCTTACACTTTCAGCCACCTACTATAGTCAACAGGGATTTTTGGGCCAGGCGGAGTGGCGCCAACGAACGCAAAATGGCCAATACAACCTGCAGGTTGTCGGCATTTCGCAACAAAACCCCGCTGATTTTGATAATGGGACCTATGACCAGTCGGAGACCAATCGGTTGGCTGCGCAGACTTCCGGGAAATTTGCCGTCAACAGAAACTGGACTTTCGGCTGGCAGTATTTGTATCAAAGCGACCGCAATTTTACCCGCACCTATAACGTTACCAGTCAGGCCAAGCGCGAAGTAACCAACGAGATTTATCTGACAGGTCTTAAAGGCAAAAACTATTTTGATGTTCGTGCACAAAAATTCCTCATCCAGGAAGATATTGTCTCTGAAAATCGTCAGAACCAGCAAGCGATCCTATATCCTTTGCTGGACTATAACTACGTCGTTGATGGACCCGTGGCAGGCGGGCAGCTTTCCTACAATATCAACCTGACAAATATTGATCGCCGCATCGCTGACAACAATATTTCGAACACTCCGGGTGTAAATGCTGACGACCGATATTACGGAATTGCGGGCAAGCAAGGGCGCCTTAGTGCAAATTTGGAATGGAAAACCAATTTTATCACCAATAGCGGCTTAATGATTACGCCATCGCTGCAGGGGCAGGTCGATAGCATCTGGCAAAACACAGATAATCCCGGTTCGCTGGATAATCCGCTTTTGGTAAACCAGTCGATGTACCGTGCCATGCCCACAGCAGGTCTTGAAATCCGTTACCCTTTGGTTGCCCAGGATGGATTTGCCAGTTACATATTTGAACCAATTGCCCAGATATTTGCCAGTACCGATGAAACCAATATCGGGCAATTTGCCAACGAAGATGCGCAAAGCATGGTGTTTGATACGACCAACCTGTTTTCGCGCAACAAATTTTCAGGCTATGACAGGATAGAAGGCGGAGTTCGCGCCAATATTGGCTTCAGGTATTCTGCCAGCTTTAATTCAGGCGGCAGCCTTGATGTGGCGGCGGGACAGTCGTTTCAAATTGCCGGACTGAATTCATTTACCCAGCGCGATTTGGTCAATGCGGGATTGGAATCCGGACTGGAATCAAAACGTTCTGACTATGTGGCCTCAGCACAACTGAATTCGGGAACAGGGTTTTCCGTCAGAGCCGCTGGCAGATTTGATGAAAAAACCCTTGAAGTGCGGCGCGGTGAAGTTGACGTCACCTATGTGAACCCGGATTTCAGCACCAGTTTGAATTATACTTTTATTGATGCCCAGCCAAATTATGCTTTCCCTAATGACAGGCACCAGGCCAGTCTTTCGGGATCGGTGAAACTGTCAGAGAACTGGCGGGCATTTGGCAAAATAACCTATGATCTGGAAACCAGCAGTGTCATTTCTGATAGTCTTGGCATCGCTTATGACGATCCGTGTTTTTCTTTTTCCGTTGCTTACTCTGAAAACAGAGCCAAATTTACCGGTGAACAGGTCAATCAGTCTGTAACATTTAATATCGGATTTCGTACGATTGGTAATTATGGCAACAAACTCAATCTTGATCCGTTTTTGGAATAGAGTTTTAGCGGATTTACAGATCAACCAAATCCAAGCGGAAGTCGTTAACCCCGTAGAAATTAAAACCAACCCGAATTATGGCAGATAAGCCTGAGAGAATGGACATTTTGAAAAAAAACCAGAAAACTCGTCAGAATACGGAACGCCGGAAATATTATTCCGGATTTGCATTGATTGCAGCATTGTTGCTGGCTGGATGCACGCAATCAACTGATGCAATAGAGTCTGCTGAACAAACTCCAAATGCACCTGGAACGCTGCTGGAAAAGACCGAAATAGATCAGGCCAAAGATGAAAGTGGCGCCAAGATTGTTCGTGAAAAATCCACGGTGAGCAAAAAAGGCACAAACATTCCAGTATTGGTCAATCGTATTCCAATTACAAATTACGACATCCAGCGACGGGCATCCTTTTTAAAGCTGCGAAGAATTAGCGGCAATCGAACGCAAAAAGCCACTGAAGAACTGATTGAAGAAAAACTGAAAATGCAGGAAGCGGCAATCCGTGGCACATTGGCTACGGATAATATGGTCGATAACGCGTTTGCCAGTTTTGCAAAACGCAATAAATTATCATTAACGCAAATGAGCCAGGTACTTAGCCGGGCGGGCGTACCTCCAAGACATTTTAAAGAGTTCTTGCGGGTGCAAATCAGCTGGCAGAGAACAGTTGGCACAAAACTGCGTGGTAATGCTGGCGGAATAAGCCAGTCTGATGCTCTGTTCAATATTCGAAAAAGCGGCGAGGCCAAGCCTGAAACGCGTGAATTCAAGTTGCAACAGATTATATTTGTTGTACCGCAGGACAAGCGCAAAAAACTGTTACGCGCGCGCGGTGCAGAAGCCAGGGCATTTTCCCAACGCTTTACAAGCTGTAGTGATACGCTGGGCCAAATCAAACAATTGCGCGATGTATCGATAAAGGAACTGGGGCGCGTTCTTGAACCCGAGTTGCCTGAGCGCTGGAAAGAAGAAGTTATTAAGACGCAAGCGGGAAAAACAACCCGTACAATAGATACTGATAAAGGCGTGGAAATTATCGCCGTTTGCTCAATACGAAATGCCTCTGATGATCGTGCTGTTCAAGCAGTATCGCGATCCAAGGAATTTTCTTCACTCAATACAGAAGGCAGCAAGGTTGCTGACGAATATTTGAAGGAGTTGCGCGGCAAGGCGACAATCGTCTACCGCTGACAAATGACTGTGGGCACCAACAACAAAAACAGCCCCGCCAGTTTAAAGTCAATTGCTGTGTCAATTGGCGAACCGGCTGGAATTGGCCCGGACATCATTGCCCAGGCGTGGGCGAACCGGCTGTCGCTTAATCTGCCACATTTTACCGTCATCGGCGATTTGGCCATTCTTGAAAGACGAGCCGAACTGCTGGGAATAGATTTACCTTTGCGTGCGGTGGAAAATGGCAGCCGCGCTTTTGATTGCCACGATGAATTGCCGGTTATTGAACTGGCAAGTGCAATGACGGACACCGGGAAGATAGCTCAACCTCAGAATGCCAATGGCGTTATTGAAGCGATTGAGCGCGGTGTAAATCTGGTTCTGGCCGGCGAATTTTGCGCACTGACCACCTGCCCCATAAACAAAAAATCACTCTACGACAGTGGATTTGATTTTCCAGGCCACACGGAATATCTGGCAAGCCTGAGCGAAAAACATACCGGGCAGGCTGTCAAACCGGTAATGATGCTGGCGGGGCCTGAATTACGCAGCGTGCCGGTAACAATTCACATGCCGCTGGTCCAGGTGCCCGGCACACTCAACCATGATTTGATTTTAGATGTTTCACGCATCACGGCGAAGGGCCTTCGCGACAATTTTGGAATCCACGATCCGGTGCTGGCTATAGCCGGACTAAACCCTCACGCGGGCGAAGAGGGTACGATGGGGCTTGAAGAAATCGAGATTATTACGCCCGCGATTAAGGCCATGCAAAAAGAAGGCATCCGCGCTGTTGGTCCGCTGCCTGCTGATACAATGTTTCACGAAAGTGCGCGCAAAGCCTATGATGTGGCGATTTGCATGTATCACGACCAGGCTCTCATTCCGGCCAAGGCGCTTGGGTTTGATGAGGGGGTGAATGTTACCCTGGGCCTGCCGTTTATTCGCACTTCACCCGATCATGGTACTGCTTGTGAGATTGCGGGTTCGGGTAAAGCCAGGCCCGACAGCTTTGTCGCCGCGCTGAAAATGGCAGCAGACATGGCGCGCTACCAATCCAGCGAGGGCGCAAGTTGAGCGCACTTGATCAATTGCCGCCGCTGCGCGAAGTGATCGCGCGCTATGATCTGGCACCCAAAAAATCCCTGGGGCAGAATTTTCTGCTTGATTTGAATCTCACCGCCAAAATTGCCCGTTCGGCTGGTGATTTGACTGATGTCAGTGTGCTTGAAATCGGGCCGGGACCAGGCGGATTAACGCGCTCTTTATTGGCGGCAGGTGCAAAAAAGGTGGTGGTGATCGAGCGTGACCAGCGGTTTATGGGAGCGCTGGAAGAAATTGCCGAAGCCTGCCCGGGCAGGTTAGAAATTATTGAGGGGGACGGGTTGGCTTTGGATCATCGTTCGCTGGTGAGCGGGCCGGTTAAAATCGTCGCCAATCTGCCCTACAATATTGCCACTCCCCTGCTGATCGGGTGGCTGGCAACTGAACGTTGGCCGCCATGGTTTCAATCAATGACATTGATGTTTCAAAAAGAGGTGGCCCAGCGCATTTGTGCGCAGCCGGGCAATAAAACCTATGGAAGGCTTGCGGTGCTCGCCGGGTGGCGCTTTCACAGCGATATCGCGTTTGATGTTGCGCCCACAGCTTTCATCCCGCCGCCAAAAGTTACATCATCGATTATCAACCTGATACCCAAGACCAACCCCGCGCCCTGCGATGTCAAAAAACTGCAACACGTCACCAAAGCCGCCTTCGGCCAGCGCCGCAAAATGCTAAGGGCGAGCTTGAAGGGCCTTGGAGGAGATGCGTTATTGGAAAAAGCCGGAATTGACGGGCGGTTGCGGGCGGAGGTGCTGAGCGTGGAGGATTTTGTGCGGCTGGCGGGGTTGATTTGAGGTGTTTTTGAAGGAGTAAACACATGAACAAAGGCAATCGTTCTAATTCTGCATTTGGGGCCATTCAGGCTATCGACTACACGGTTATTTTGGTTCGCGACATGGAGGCGATGCGGTCTTTTTACGAAGAGATACTTGGGTTTGCACTGATCCGTGAGCTTTCACCAAATTGGATAGAATATCGGGTGGGTAACAATATTCTGGCTTTATCGCGACCGGGACTTACCCAATCAGACGCACCCACACCCAAAGGAAGTGCAGCACTTCAGCTTGCGTTCAAGGTTTCAGCACCCCAGGTTGATCAGTGCGCCGGTGAACTTGAGCAACACGGTATCAAACTGGTGTCAAAACCAACCGATCAGGATTTTGGGCACCGCACTTTGTTTTTCCGTGATCCTGATGGTAATCTGCTGGAGATATTCGCAGAAATTTAACTCCATATTTCCCCACAAATCTGAAAGCACCCTCCATCATGACCGCTCGCACCAAAGCACTGCGCCAGCTGCTCGATCAGGATAAATGCCATCTGGTCCCTTGTTGCTGGGACGGGATATCGGCGAAGATGATTTATGATGCGGGGTTTCCCTTTACTTTCATGTCGGGGTTTGCGGTGTCGGTGGCGCGGCTTGGGCAGCCGGATCTGGGGTTGATTTCCTATGGTGAAATGCTTGATCAGGGGCGCAATATCTGCGCGGCGGTTGATTTTCCGGTGATTGGTGATGGCGATACCGGCTATGGCAATGCGCTCAATGTGGAGCGCACGGTTAAAGGCTATATGCAGGCCGGATTTGCCGCGATCATGATTGAAGACCAGGTGGCGCCCAAACGCTGTGGCCATACCAAAGGCAAGCAGGTGGTGGGGCGCGATGAGGCGCTGGAGCGGGTGCGCGCGGCGGTTTATGCCCGCGACAACACTGAGGGCGACATCATGATCCTGGCCCGCACGGATGCACGAGCCACCCACGGCCTGGAAGAAGCCATCTGGCGTGCGCAGCGTTTTGCGGAGATTGGTGCCGATATCCTGTTTGTCGAAGCCCC
>JAKISV010000232.1 GCA_021648425.1 Rhizobiaceae bacterium | reverse complement strand
TTTGTTATTATGGGCATTTCCGGTGGTGTTTTTCTGGGGTTGGTATGGCCTCAGTTATTATGACATCAATTTTGGTACGCAGGTGTTATCACGCCAGGTCCATGATGTGATATTTGCGCTTTATGGCAAAATACTGGGCATGCCGGCAGGGGATGTACCATTGGCGCTGGCCAAGATATTTTTTATCGATACGCTGATAGTTTTTGCTTTTGCAGCCTGGCGCTGGCGCAAGGACTGGTATCCGCAAACCAAATTGTGGGTTATCTCGAAATATCAGACAATTCGCCATGCTAATTCTGAGATTGCAACCGATCCAGTGCACCCTGCAGAATAAAAGCGGCGGCAGCGGCGTCAATTTTCTGAGCCCGCTTTTTGCGCGACATATCTGCTTCAATCATGACTCGCTCGGCAGCTACCGTTGACAGGCGTTCATCCCAGAAGACAATTGGCATACTAAAAACATTTGCAAGATTGCGGGCGAATGCCCTTGTTGCCTGGGCGCGGGGCCCTTCAGAACCGTCCATATTGAGCGGCAGACCCAACACCAGGGCAAAGACATCTTGCTCCAGGCAGAATTCCAGCAGAGCAGCAGCGTCTTTGGTAAATTTTGTTCGTTTGACCACATGACTTGGCGAGGCAATGGTAAGCCTGCTATCTGAAAGCGCCACGCCAATGGTTTTTGTACCAAGATCGAGGCCAACCAGCCTTTGGCTGGGTTTGTGAAGGGGTGTCAATTCTTCTATTTGGAGGATGTTATCAGTCAATATTTATGAATTTCCTTGTGCCTGTCGTGATCTAACGGTTCGTGCTGTATAAAACAAGGCGGTTGACCATTGAACTGTTGCCAGCACAAGGTTATAGCTTGGGAAATTCTTCATGGAAATTTCAGGAAATTCCAATGTCTGTAGATATTGATACGGTAAAACGCGTCGCCAAACTTGCCCGCATCGCAGTGAGTGATCAGCAGGCAGAAAAAATGCAAGGTGAGCTCAATACGATTTTGGGCTTTGTTGAGCTGTTGAATGAAGTTGATGTGAGCGGTGTTGAGCCGATGACTTCTGTGGTCGATGTGGCGATGAAAAAGCGCGTGGATGTGGTTAGTGACGGTGGCAAGGCTGATGATATTATCGCCAATGCGCCTGCCAGCGAGGACAATTTCTTTATGGTTCCCAAGGTGATCGAATAGAGTGTTCATAATTTGAATCATCTCAAAACTTTATCAAGTAGAATGTATCATGACCGACCTTACTTCCCTTACCATTGCTCAAGCCCGCAAAAAATTGCGCGTCAAAGAAATCACTTCTATAGAATTAACAAACAGCTATCTGGCGGCCATTGAGGATGCCAATAAAGCGCTGAATGCGTTTATCGTTATCAATGGGGATAAGGCTCGCGAGATGGCCAAAGCGAGCGACGTGAAGCTGACTAAGGGCGAGGGCGGGGCGCTTGAGGGCATTCCCCTTGGTATCAAGGATTTGTTTGGCACCCGCGATATTCACACCCAGGCCTGTTCACATATTCTGGACCAGTTTAAACCACGCTATGAATCCACCGTGTCACAAAATCTGTGGGATGATGGTGCAGTGATGCTGGGTAAACTGAACATGGACGAATTCGCCATGGGTTCTTCCAATGAAACCAGTTATTACGGGCCGGTGGTCAATCCCTGGCGTGCAAAAAACTCCAACCAGGAACTGGTGCCGGGCGGTTCTTCGGGTGGCTCTGCCACGGCGGTCGCCGCGCGGCTTTGTGCCGGTGCAACTGCGACTGATACGGGCGGTTCTATTCGCCAACCTGCAGCGTTTACCGGCACGGTTGGTATAAAACCCACCTATGGACGTTGTTCGCGCTGGGGTATTGTGGCGTTTGCATCATCGCTTGATCAGGCCGGTCCAATCACCAAAACAGTTGAGGATGCGGCCATCATGCTGGGGTCAATGGCGGGTCATGATGTCAAAGACACAACGAGTGTTGATGTGCCGGTGCCTGATTATGAAGCCGCTCTTACCGGTGATATTCGCGGGCTAAAAGTCGGCATTCCCAAAGAATACCGCGTCGATGGCATGCCATCTGAAATTGAAGACCTGTGGACCACAGGCATCGAGTGGCTGAAATCGGCAGGGGCAGAAATTGTTGATGTTAGCCTGCCGCATACAAAATATGCCTTGCCGACCTATTATATCGTTGCCCCGGCAGAAGCGTCCTCAAATCTCGCGCGCTATGATGGCGTGCGCTACGGATTGCGCGTTGAAGGTGATGACATCATTGATATGTATGAAAAAACCCGGGCGGAAGGATTTGGCGAAGAAGTAATACGCCGCATCCTGATTGGCACCTATGTGCTTTCTGCCGGGTATTATGATGCGTATTACATCAAGGCGCAGAAAGTTCGCCGCCTGATTGCACAGGATTTTGATAAAGCCTACGAGCAATGTGATGTTTTGCTGACACCGACTGCGCCCTCTGCGGCATTTGCAGTTGGCGAGAATGAAGATGAGCCGATCAAGATGTATTTGAATGATGTTTTTACCGTTCCTGCGTCGTTGGCCGGATTGCCGGGGATAGTGGTTCCTG
>JAKISV010000231.1 GCA_021648425.1 Rhizobiaceae bacterium | reverse complement strand
GTTATGATATCATAGCCATCAAGCGCCTGAATGAAGCTGATAGTAAAAAACGCACCCAGCACACCGCCATAAATATAGAAAAATGACGGCAGGCTGCCATCAGAAACATACATGCGGTGAATGATATAGGCGATTGCCAGCAGGCCGAAAAATTCAGCGAGTCGAACAAGGCCGGTTATCAGATAAGGAGCAATTGAATCGGAAGCAAACTGAGCAGCAACCTGTTCAGCAATTTCACTGATTTCATCGTCGTTGCCATTTTGATCGTTTGCAATATCTTCAACTTCCTGCAATCGGCGCACAGAAAACGCCTGTTTTGGATCAATATTGTCAACACTCATCGTTTCATCCCGTTATTACAATTCGCCACCTGCCGTAAATCATAGGAGAAAATTGCTAAATTTGGTTTGAAACGACTTCTTTTTGCGAAAAATAAGGCAATAAGTTTATAATCAGCCTTAAGAATTGGTAAATTTGCTTCCAAACCGCTTAACAATAGCGCCAATGGTTTCGAAATGTCTGGAATTGGGGGATGATTTTCGCCAGGCTATGCCAATGATACGATAGGGAACCGGTTTTTGAAATTCCACCAGACGGATTGCATCATCGCGTATTTCCTGTGCCAGACACATCCTGGGCAATATGGTGATGCCCAACCCGTTCGACACCATCTGTACCAGTGTTGTGATGTTTGAGGTGCCGTAAATCTTGCCATATTGAACACCCGCAATATCACAATGCTGCAATGACTGATCGCGCAGGCAGTGGCCTTCTTCAAGCAACAGCAATTGCTCATTTCTGATATATTGCGAAAGTTCCCGATTGCTTTTAGGCGGCTGACTGGCTTTTGGTAATGCCAAAACGAATGGATCTTCATATAGCCGCATCACTGAGAATATATTTTCCCCAAGCGGCAAGGCGGCAATAATGACATCCAGATTGCCATTGGTCAGTTCATCAACCAGTTGTTCAGTGCGGCTTTCGCGGATTAAAGGCTCCATTTGCGGAAATTCGCTTTTTAGAAGTGGCAACATTGTTGGCAGGATATAGGGCGCAATGGTAGGGATTATCCCTATTCGCAATGGCCCCGCCATGCCGATACTGCCCTTTGCATAGTCGTTGAGGTCTGCCACTTCTTTCAACACTGTGCGAGCCCTTCGCACGACTTCTTTTCCTTCATTGGTGATAATCACCCCGTTGCGCCCGCGCTCAAATAACGGCACCCCAAGAATTCCCTCCAACTCCTTGATCTGCACAGAAAGAGCGGGTTGGGATATCGAACATTCATTCGCGGCCTTGCCAAAATGAAGATGGCGGGAAAGCGATTCCAGATAGTGTAACTGGCGAAGGGTAGTCATAACTAATAGTTATCACGTGCATATAAAAATACTATTAGAAATTATGAGAAACCCGGCGTAAAACAACTAAAGAAATTACTTCACAGGAGCCATTACGATGACCAAGAAAACATTGACGACAACCGCCGGTGCGCCGGTGCCCGATAACCAGAATTCAATGACAGCAGGCGCGCGCGGCCCGGTGCTGATGCAGGACTATCAGCTGATTGAAAAACTGGCGCACCAAAACCGCGAACGAATCCCTGAGCGCACCGTACATGCCAAGGGCTGGGGTGCATTTGGCACGCTGACCATTACCGGCGATATTTCCAAATTTACCAAGGCTTCAGCTTTGCAGCCGGGAGCAGTTACGAAATCCCTGCTGCGCTGTTCGACGGTTGCCGGTGAACAAGGTGCTGCTGATGCGGAACGCGATGTGCGCGGCTTTGCGCTCAAATTTTACACAGATGAAGGCAACTGGGATCTGGTAGGTAACAATACACCGGTATTTTTCGTTCGCGATGCTTATAAATTTGCTGACTTCATCCACACGCAAAAACGCCATCCGCGCACCAACCTGCGTTCACCCACAGCCATGTGGGATTTTTGGTCTTTGTCCCCCGAAAGCCTGCACCAGGTGATGATCTTGATGTCAGACCGCGGACTGCCAACTAATATCCGTCACATCAACGGCTATGGTTCCCATACCTATTCGTTGATTTCACCCGATAACAAACGCTACTGGGTAAAATTCCATTTCAAAACCATGCAGGGTCACAAGCATTGGACCAATGACGAAGGCAATGCAGTGATTGCCCAGACACGTGAATCTACCCAGGAAGATTTATATCACTCGATTGAAAACGGTGATTTTCCAAAGTGGAAAATGCAGGTGCAGATTATGCCGGAAGAAGATGCTGAAAAAACATCTTATAACCCGTTTGATCTCACCAAAGTCTGGCCTCACGGCGAATATCCCTGCCAGGATATCGGCATTCTGGAATTGAACAAAAACCCGGATAACTATTTTGCCGAAATCGAGCAGGCCGCATTCTCGCCTTCCAACATCGTGCCGGGCATTGGGTTCTCTCCCGATAAAATGTTGCAGGCTCGCATATTCTCCTATGCTGATGCTCACCGTCACCGCCTGGGAACGCATTATGAGAGTATCCCGGTAAACCAGCCGATCAACCCCGTTCACCACTATCACCGCGATGGTCAGATGAACACGTATGGCGGCTTGAAATCAGGCAATTCAGATGCTTATTACGAGCCAAATTCAGTTGATGGCCCGTTTGAAAAA
>JAKISV010000050.1 GCA_021648425.1 Rhizobiaceae bacterium | reverse complement strand
CATCCAAAGCAGTGGTAGGCTTATGCGCGATAACCAGTGCGGGATTGCAAATCAGCGCCATGGCAATTACTGCACGCTGACGCAAACCGCCTGACAGCTCAAAGGAATACATATCGTAACCGCGCCCGGGGTCGGGAAATCCAACGAGGCGCAATATTTCCTCGGTTTCTTTTCGGGCCTCTTTCCCGGTTTGACCGTGGTGCAGGGTAAGCGCTTCTTCGATCTGGTTGCCGATGGTGTGGAGCGGAGACAAGGCGGTCATGGGCTCCTGAAAGACCATTGGTATTCGCCCGCCGCGCATGTGGTTTAAATAGGGATCACGGTTATTAAAGCTGGTGATTTCAATGGGTGAATTTTCATCTTCCGGATCGAAAAATACTATTCGGCCATCATCGATATTTCCATTGGAGGGCAAAATTCGCAAAATGGTCTGCGCAATTACTGACTTGCCCGAGCCTGATTCACCAACCAACGCAAGTGTCTTGCCCTTTTTTATCTCAAACGAGATACCCTTTACAGCTTCAATTCGACCGGTTTGAACGGTGAATGAGACTTTCAGGTTTTCAACCCGCAGCAATACATTCTTGTCGGTGCCATTGGCTGCGACAACATTCATTGCTGCTGATGAGATATCAGGCATGCTCAATTGTGTGCTCAACTACGCACCATGGCGTAACCGTCCCCTTATTATTCGACCTCTTGCCGGGTCCTGGTTTATATGGAGCGGTGTGCAAAATTCAAACAACCACTCAACTCAATACTGTCCAATACAAATACCAAAACACCACCCCTGCCCCAAGCGGAACAGCTCCCGGGTTGCGCGGGGCATTATCAAGAGACTTACACAAAGCGTCAACAAAGCAAAGTGACATATATCGCATAGCTGAATTATTGTTTGGGATAGAGAGCTATTTCACTTTGTTATAACCACGATACCAGGACACATATTTTTCAAGGCCGGTTTTCAGATCGGTTTTTGGTTTAAAACCATAGTCAGTGGTGATAGCAGAAATATCCGCGTAGGTGGCCGGTACGTCACCTGGCTGCATGGGCAAATTTTTGCGAATTGCTTTTTTTCCTACTAATTCTTCGAGGATTGAAATGAAAACTTCCAACCGTTCGGGCTTGTTGTTACCGATGTTATAGACAATATGGGGAACGTCGAGTTCATGCACCTGGCCTTTGGACAAAATTGTCGTGACACCACTTACTATGTCGTCGATATAGGTAAAATCCCGCAGCATATCGCCATTGTTGAACACGCGGATGGTATTGCCCTCGATAATATCTCTTGTAAATGTCCAATAGGCCATATCTGGTCGACCCCAGGGTCCATAGACCGTGAAAAACCGCAAGCCTGTCAAAGGGATAGCGTAGAGATGAGAATAGGTGTGGCTCATCAATTCGCCGGATTTTTTGGTTGCAGCATAAAGTGAAACCGGGCTGTCACAGCGGTCTGTTTCCAGAAAAGGCAAATCTGTGCGCCCACCATAGACTGACGAAGAAGATGCATAGGCCATGTGTTCAAGCCCATCCAGATGACGGGCATATTCCAGCATATTGGCATGGCCCACAAGGTTTGAACGAATGTAGGAATCGGGGTTTTCGATGGAATAGCGAACGCCCGCCTGGGCAGCCAGATGTAAAATTCGTCTTATTTTCCTGCCAGCCAATGCGGTTTTCAGTTCTTCACTTTCAGCAATATCAACCGGATGAAACTCAAATCCGGGGTAATCTTGTAGCTGCTGCAATCGGGCCTGTTTCAAATCGACGTTATAATAATCGTTGAGGTTATCGATGCCGATGACTTTTTCATCCTGTTTCAGCAGTTTGACTGCGGTGTGAAAACCGATGAAGCCGGCTGCTCCGGTGATGAGGTAAGACATGGACTGGATTCGCGAATGTTGTTTTGATTGATATAACTGATGTCATAACGCGTGAAAGAGTGAAATACAAATAGTGGTATTTATAACATCCGAGTTGACAAAACCTGTTATATTTGGTGAACCATATCAATGGGGCGCTCCTGACTGGTCGAGTTTTTGGCCGCGTAATCAATACCAATTGATCGTTGGTAAAATGGAGAAATTTTATGACAAACAGACGCAGTTTTATTCTTGGTGCGGCAACCGCCCTTGTTGGACTTACCAGCCCGGTACTGGCTCACAAAAAGAAAAAATTCGTACTCAACCCGATTTACGTACCACAAACAGTTTCATTTTCCGGCTATAATCGGGGAACCATTGTGGTCGATACCAGGAACTATTTTCTGTACCTGGTGGAGGGCAGAGGCAGGGCCAGACGATATGGCGTTGGTGTTGGCAAAGCCGGACTTGCATTTAAGGGTACGGCAACAATTAAACGCAAAGCCAAATGGCCAAGCTGGACTCCAACCGCCAATATGATTCGACGCGAGCCCGGGAAATACAAGCAGTTTGCCGGTGGCGTTCCCGGTGGTGTCAACAATCCGTTGGGCGCACGCGCACTTTATCTCTACAAGGGAAAGCGTGATACCTATTACCGAATTCATGGAACAACCCAGCCCTCATCGATTGGCCGCTCGGTTTCAAATGGCTGCATTCGCATGATTAATGCTCATGTCGTTGATCTTTATGATCGTGTGCCGATGGGTGCCAAGGTTGTGGTTCTTTAACTTCCGAATTTAGTCACGCCAGTTAACAATTCTACTGCAGTGCGCAGACTGGCGGCGGTTGCCATCATCATTTGTGGTAAAATCATCCATTCCAGTGTCCAGGCGCTGCCGGAACGGTGGTTTTCGTGCAACATTGCGTGGTGCATGGCCGGGAGTTGAGTGGCGTTATAATCAGCGAGAGTCACAAGCATTTCAGCTTTTACCGGGTTTTGTTTGTGGGGCATTACTGAGGATGAGCCAGTATCGGAAAGAGTAATTTCGGATATTTCATTGAGGTTCATCAAGGCAACATCGCGACCGATTTTTCCAAGGCTGCTGGTAATTAATGACAGCAGATTGGCAAGATTTGCCAGAGAACTTCTGTCTGTATGCCAGCAATGGCCGGGCACACCCAGATTGAGTATTTCAGCCATTTGGGCAGTCAATTCGCTGTATTTGTCGCCAAAATCCACGCGGTCACCGATGGCCCCACCCAGTTGCAGTACGGCGATTTCTTGTGAAATTTGCGGGACTTGGGAGAGGAATTTATTGAGTGGTGCCTGCCAGAGCGCAATGTGATGGCTGACGGTTGTCGGCCTTGCATTTTGCATGCGGGTTCGCGCCATCAGCTTGTTATTGCCATGGCGTGCCTTTAGTTTTTCCAGACATGTTTGGATTTCAGTCAATCCGTTATCAACAATATTCAGGCCGGATTTCAACCTGATAACGAGACTGGTATCGATTGCATCCTGGCTGGTGGCACCAAAATGCACATGGGCACCATGAGGTTCTCCAACCTTTTCACGCAGTTGGCGCACCAGTTCCGGCACAACAACGCCGTTAGTGGCAGTGGCCTTGTTTAATCGTTCAAAATCTGCGCTAAAACCTGAAATTGTTTTTGTGATGGCTAATGCCGCATCGGCCGGTATTATTCCCAGTTCACCCTGGGCCTTTGCCAGCGCAGCTTCAAATTTCAGCAGACAATCCACATCGTGCCTGGCGTCAAACAGGCGAAGCATTTTGGGATCACCTAGAAGGGCACTGAGGTAGGGATGTTCAAAAGGACTAGTCGACATGTTTGTTTTCTATACTTTTTCAAGGGCAATAGCGATGCCCTGGCCCACGCCAATGCACATAGTGGCAAGGGCTAGTTGAGTATTTTTTTCTACCAGTTCTAAAGCAGCGGTTCCGGTGATGCGCGCGCCTGACATGCCTAAAGGATGGCCAAGCGCAATGGCACCGCCATTGGGGTTTACATGTGCCGCATCATCATCGATGCCCAGTTCACGCAAGGTGGCAAGGCCCTGGGCAGCGAAAGCTTCGTTCAACTCTATGACGTCAAAATCGGCAGGTTTAAGATTTAGCAGTGCGCACAGCTTTTGGGTGGCGGGGGCAGGACCGATGCCCATGATGCGCGGTTCAACACCGGCGGAGGCTCCACCTAATATTCGGGCAATTGGTGTCAGTCCGTGGATCTTTGCTGCTGCTTCAGAAGCAATTACAAGCGCTGCCGCGCCATCGTTAACACCCGATGCATTACCGGCTGTGATACTGCCACCTTTGCGAAAAGGTGTTCCCAGCGCTGATAGTTTTTCTTTTGTGGTGCCGGGGCGCGGATGTTCATCTTGATCGATAGTCACCGGGTCGCCTTTTCGCTGAGGGATATCAACCGGAGTGATTTCTTTTGCCAGCCTGCCGTTTTCCATGGCCTGACCGGCTTTCATTTGTGAACGCGCAGCGAATGCATCCTGATCTTCGCGGGAAATATTGAATTCTTCTGCAACATTTTCCGCGGTTTCAGGCATTGAATCGACGCCGTATTGTTCTTTGATGCGCGGGTTAATAAAGCGCCAGCCTATGGTGGTGTCATAGACTTCTGCATTGCGCGAAAAGGCCGTGGTTGCTTTGGGGCTGACGAAGGGTGCGCGCGACATGCTCTCAACACCGGCAGCGACAGCGATGCTGATTTCTCCAGCCTTGATAGCGCGTGCAGCCATGATTACCGCATCCATGCCCGAACCGCACAGGCGATTTATGGTTGTGCCGGGTACCGATTGCGGCAGGCCGGCAAGTAGGGTTGCCATGCGTGCGACATTGCGATTGTCTTCCCCTGCCTGATTGGCGCAGCCCATATAGACCTCATCCAATAGCGACCAGTCGACATTGGCATTTTTCTCCATCAGGGCTTTGAGCGGGATGGCTGCCAGATCGTCGGTTCGCACTGAAGATAATCCACCGGCAAAACGACCAATAGGGGTTCTGATATAGTCACAGATAAAGGCTTCGGGCATTGAGCTTCCTTAAATTCTCGCTATCAGGCAGCGTGGGCTTTTTTTGTGCGGGCTTTCAGATCACGAAGAGTGGTCAGTTCCAATTGTGTAGGAACTGGAGTTTCATCCAGACTATTTGCGAACTTTACTTCCCACCCGCAGGTATCCTGCACGTCAGATTTTTTAACATTGTGATGCAGTGAAGTGACAGTGAATTCTTTGGTGACCGGGTCCGGCTTCCAGATTGCCAGATCGGTTACCATCAAAGTGGGGCCTTTTGTTTTGACCTGATATTTCGTCAAGCGCTCATCACCGCCATTACCATGGCCAAGGGAAGTGACAAAATCTATTTTTTCCACCAGGGCACGCTTTGACTGTTTGATGGTGATAAAAATCTCCTGAGCGCTGGTGGCAATTTCCGGTGCCCCGCCCCCACCGGGCAATCTGACTTTGGGATTTTCATAATCACCAATCACCGTGGTATTGATGTTGCCGAACCTGTCCAACTGGGCTGCGCCCAGAAAACCGATGCTTACATGTCCGCCCTGCAACCAATAGCGAAACATCTCCGGCACACTGACAGTGGTGAGCGCGGTATCGCACAGTTCACCATCACCAATCGACAAAGGTAAAACGTCAGGTGTTGTGCCGATAGTGCCTGATTCATAAATCAGGGTGATATCTGGTGCATGGGTGAGGCGCGCGATGTTACAGGCGGCGGAAGGTGCGCCAATACCAACAAAACAAACATCGGAGTTTTTTAAAACCCGTGAAGCGGCAATGGTCATCATTTCATCTGGCGTAAAATCCGTTTTGCTCATTGCATCAGTCCTTCAATTCGCCCGGCAAAATCCTCAGGAGATGCGTTGATGACATTGTCATCCATCCATTTGAGAAATTGTTCCCGGTCAGCGGATATTTTATCCCATTCCAGATAAGCGGCATTGTCGCGCCGGTAATAACCGTGGGTATAGGAAGGGTGCGCACCACCGGGCACTACACAAATCGCATCTACACTCCAACCGGGTAATACACATAAATTGGGATGGATATCGTCGAAATTGTCGACCTTTTCCTCGACTGTCACGATTGTCTTTTTGCCTGCTAAAGCCGCTTCTTTTTGCACCCCTATGATGCCTTCTATCAATATATCGCCTTTGGCGCTGGCTTTTTGGGCGTGGATGATTGAAACGTCGGGAGCAAGTGCTGGCACTGCTGCAAGTTTTTCCCCGGTGAACGGGCAGGTAAGCGACCTGATGTTGGGATTGACAGAAGCAAGTTGCGCGCCGCGATAGCCACGAAACACTGCCAGCGGCAAACCGGCAGCTCCAGCCTCCCAGGCATTTGCCATGGCGGAGTGAGAATGTTCTTCGGTTTTCAGGGTATTTGGCCAGCCATTTTCAATGGCATCGCGCATTCGCCGCAATAAGCCTACTCCGGGGTTTCCTGCATAGGAGAATATCACTTTGCTCACACATCCCATGCCAATCATCTGGTCATAAATAATATCGGGGGTCATGCGAACAAGGGTTAGGTTTTTGCGCTGCTGACGGATAATCTCATGGGCGGCGGCGTGGGGGATCAGGTGAGTAAACCCCTCAAGCGCAACGCTGGCCTCATCGTGTACATGCCTGGTTACCGCTTCACTCAGCGACATAAATTTGTTCATGAATGCCTCTGGCTTAGATATCGAAAAAGACGGTTTCGTTTTCACCCTGAAGGTGAATATCAAAGCGGAAATTACCCGCAGATGTTTCTTCAGCTATCAAGGTTGCAACACGACTTTTGTGCTCTATGCGGCCCAAAACCGGATCGTCCTTATTGGTAGCTTCATCGGGAAAATACATGCGGGTGTGCAGGCCAATATTTATTCCTCGTGCTACAACCCAAAATGTGATGTGTGGGGCCTGCATTCTTCCATCATTAAACGGAACGGGGCCGGGTTTGATTGATTCAAACTTGTATTCACCGGTGTCGAAATCACAGGCGCACCTTCCCCAGCCATTAAATTCGGGATCCGCATCACCGCGATGCTCGTTTTTTGCGGGATACAACCCGGTGCAATCGGCCTGCCAGATTTCTATCATTGCATCTTTGAGTGGTGTGCCGGTTGCGTCATATACCTTTCCGGTGAGGGTGATGCGTTCTCCGGTGGTGTTTTCATTGATTAAATTTGATCCCAAATCGTTTTCATACTGGCCACTGTTGCCAATGAAATTCGGATTGCATCCGATATGAACGTAAGGCCCAGCGGTCTGGGAAGGGGTTTCTTTTATGCGGGTTAAGGCTTGTGCCATGAATGTTACCTTGATTTTTCTCTAATTTTCAAAATATGTCGAACGTTGACCGCGCAACACCATATCGAATTTATAGGCGATGGAATCCATTGGAATCGTATTAGCCAAATCCAAAGGTGCTATCAGCGTTTCGATAGCTTCTTTTGAGGGAATTGAACCGATAATCGGGCAATGCCAGATCAAAGGATCTCCCTCGAAATACATCTGGGTGATCAGGCGCTGGGCGAATGCGTGGCCAAACAGTGAAAAATGGATGTGAGAGGGACGCCAATCATTGGGACCGTTGGGCCAGGGATAGGGGCCTGGTTTGATAGTGGCAAACTGGTAAGCGCCATTAGCATCAGTGATAGTTCGCCCACAGCCGCCAAAATTCGGGTCGAGTGGCGGGCGTGTGCCGTCATTAAGGTGGCGGTAGCGGCCAGCAGAATTTGCCTGCCACATCTCTATCAGGCAATCGGGTATGCCTCGCCCATTCTCGTCAAGAATTCGGCCGTAAACTATAATACGTTCTCCAATTGGTGAACCATCGTCTTTGGCATAATTGCGAATGAGGTCGTTATCTAACTCACCAATTATATTGTGATCAAAACGCGGGCCGGTGATCTCACTGATTGTCGTATCAAGTGAAATCGGTGCTAAACGCGGTGAACGTACAATACTGGTTTTATATTTTGGAGTGTGAGCGGGGGGTTGCCAGGTGCGATCGCGTTGATAAAAACCAGCAGCAGGTTTTGAGATATTTGCTGTCATTTTTCGTCTTGCTCCGCAAAAACCTTTTTTGCCACTTTGAATGCGCTGTTGGCGGCAGGCACTCCAGCATATATCGCCACATGCAATAATGCTTCACGAATATCTTCACGGCTGGCACCAGTATTTGCTGTGGCGCGCAGATGCAAGGCCAATTCCTCATGATGCCCAAGGGCTGCCAGCAAAGCAACGGTCATCATCGAGCGCTCGCGTTTGTTGACATTGTCTCGGGACCAAAGGCTGCCCCAGGCACTTTGCGTAATCATGGTTTGAAACGGTTCGTCAAATTCAGTCATTTTTGACGTTGCGAGATCGACGTAGTCCGCTCCCAGCACTTCGCGGCGTGTCTTCATGCCTTCAGTATATAATTGTGATTTACTATTTTCAGACAAGATCATTTTCCTTCAGAAAATCCATAATGATACCGGCAGTTTTTTCAGGCGCTTCAACACAAGGCAGATGACCTGGCCCATCGATGATTTCAAGGCGTGATTTTGCAATCAGACTATGGGTTGATGCCATCAGTTCGGGTGTAGTTGCTCCATCGTTAGAACCGCCAATAAGCAAGGTTGGCACGCTGATTGATTTTGCTGCATTTGTTAAATCACAATCGCGAATAGCCGCACAGGTGCCAAGATAACCCTCTTGTGGCGTTCGCTCAACCATATTGCGGTAGGCTGCCAGCTTTGCCGGATTTTTGTCTCGAAATTCTTTAGAAAACCAACGCTGCATAATATCATTGGAGAGCGATGCGATACCGTTTTGCCGGATTAGATTCATACGGGTATCCCAGATTTCTTTGGTGCCGATAATATGACCCGTATTTGACAGGACAATGGCACGAATTCTATCGGGTAATTTGGCGCTGAGCGACTGAGTAATCATGCCACCAACGCTTAAACCGATAACGATTGCATCACTGATTTCGAGATAGTCCATCAGGCTGATCAGATCATTTACATGATCGGCCATTTGATAAGGCCCGTTGGGGGCATCTGTCAGGCCGTGACCGCGTTTATCATAACAAATAAAACGGCAATCCCGGGCACCATCTCTTTTCATTACTGATATCAATTCACTCCAAATTCTGAAATCAGTGCCCAGAGAGTTTGAAAAAACTATCGGCAGGCCATTGATATTGCCGGTGTCGGCAAAATGGATGTTGATATTGTTGAGTTTCACAAACTGCATGGGCGCAGTTTGCCCGAGAGACCTCAGGAATTCAACAGCGATTAGAGTAAAAAAAAGCGGTGACAAAAGTCACCGCCTTATTGCCCCAGCCTTCGACTGGCAAGGATACGGAAACTGACCATCTTCCCCAGTTCCTCACTACACCCCACTGATCTTGCGATCAGATATGAAGGAATAAGAGATGGGCAGTTTCCGAGTTGCCCGATCAAGGCTCTCAAAATTGAAGAAAGCCTTTATCATTTGACGCGTTTAATGGCGTTTCTTGGTTTGGTGCCTTTTGGCACTCTTGGTATTGTGCGGGCAAGCCCGCATTCCAGGTGCACAGGAGAACGGCACCGAAATTTCTGTTCTCAACCAAGCCAAAGACTTAATGTTGAGTAATCCACTCACGTGCAGCACGCAGAGCATGGGCGATTTGAGATTTGCTCATCTGCGCTGCCAGTTCCTCGCGGTGGGCCTTTGCTGCTTCGCTACCGCGAAACACCGCCAGATTAAACCATTTGTGGGCTGTTACAGGATCAACTTCGCCGCTACGGCCAGTCGCATACATCAAGCCCAGTTCTAATAATATTTCCGGATTTCCACTTGCCCCCATTTGAGCCAGTTCAATTCCGCCTGTTTCAAATCTTGCCATTTTATTGCCTTTGCTAATTCTTCAGTTTCCCCAGATGGCCGGTTATTATTATTGTTGTTGCCGATCATCTCGTGTGCCCTAACATTGGCCCAGTAATTTGAAACTGAGGTTAAGGGTGATGATTAAAAAACTCGGAATCAAAAATGAACTGAACGTAAATTTTATAAATGATTCATTTTGAATTCTGTTATCTTTCAGTATGTTAGTGAATTTTTACGAGAGTTTCCTGGTTATTGGTGAAAGGGTTTCGTAACCATGGATTCGATTGATGATTCTGAAACTGGTTGTAATTGTGGAAATTTCAGGGCCTAATTAGAGTGGAATACAGAGAATTGGCTACACACTGCCTATTTTCTTGCAGCAATATTTCATAATGGGAGGACTAAATGAATACGATATTGAAAAGCGCTATCGTTGGCGCGGCATTGATCACATTTTCTACTGTATCAGCCGTTGGCGAACCAATTCTGGGACTGTGGAAAACCCAAGCCGGAGAAAATGCTAAAATATCCAAATGCGGAGGATCGTTTTGTATTGTCCTTAAAACCGGAAATTATGCAGGAACGCGCATTGGCAAATTATCCGGCAGTAATGGGCAGTATGATGGAACAATTACTGATCCTGCCGATGACAAAACCTATGTGGGAAGCGCAAAGGTTGCAGGCACATCCCTGAAACTAAAAGGGTGCGTGATGAAGTTTTTGTGCAAAACACAAAAATGGAAAAAACTGTAGACAGCCGTCCTACCAGAATCATTGAGGGTTCGGACCAGGATGCCGTTTCAGTTTGATTGAACCAGGTGTGAGTGGGTTTGTTGGAAATCCATCCATTGGTTTTGTGCGTTTTAAGTAGCCCTTTGCCCGAACAATATCTTTTGCGCCTCTTTGTCATCGGCCAGTTTTGATTTTGCCCTGATTTCTTTGCCGACCTCTATTCCCTTCCACACGGCGGGCCTTGCTTTCATCGTGTCAAACCAACGGCGCAGGTTGGGGAAATCATCCAGGTCCTGGCCCTGGCGCTCATATGGCACTACCCATCCGATACAGGCCATGTCGGCGATTGAGTATTCACCAGCTAGAAAATCATGGTCGGCAAGGCGTTTATTCATTACACCGTAGAGACGATTTACCTCGTTGGTATAACGATCAATGCCGTAGGGAATTTTTTCCGGTGCGTAACCGCGAAAGTGATGGGCCTGGCCGGCCATCGGGCCCAGGCCGCCCATTTGCCAGAACAGCCATTCATCAACCGCTACGCGCTGGCGTTCATCTTCAGGGTAGAATTTTCCAGACTTGCGACCAAGATATTGCAGGATTGCGCCGGATTCGAATACTGATATAGGATCGCCGCCGGGACCATCGGGATCAACAATGGCTGGCATACGGTTGTTGGGAGCAATTTTCAGGAAATCAGGTTCGAACTGGTCGCCGCGTCCGATGTTGATGTATTTCAACTCATAAGGCACGCCGAGTTCTTCCAGCATGATGGTGATTTTCCAACCGTTGGGAGTGGGCCAGTAATAAAGTTCAATCGGATTGGCTTTGCTCATCTGAATTCATCCTTGTATCTGGCAACGTGTTTGCTTTGGTTCTAATTGTTAGTACCTGCGTCTGGTTCAGACAACAACAATTCCAATAAATTCAGCATATCGTTTCGCATTTCAGCGAAACCCTGAAGGGATAAGTGTTCGATGCCTATCAGGCCAGCATATAATATCCTGGCTTTGATTGCGCTATTAGCTGCGCTGAAACCAAGTTTTGCAAAATTTTCTTCAACAAATTGTAGCCTGGCTTTTTCCACTTTTGCAAGAACCAGTGCCGCCTGTTTGTCGCTGCGGGCCCAGTTTCGGATAGCACCTTCACTCAGCAATCCACCATATTCGTCCGTTCCATTACCGGTAGCAAGTTCTATTACTATTTCCAACTGCTCTTTGGGTGATGCATCACCGGCACCTGATCTGGCAATGATGTCTGCGGTTCCCACCCTGGCCCAATGGTCTAACATCGCACTTTTTAGGGCGGCCACATCTTTAAAATGCCAATAAAACGAGCCTTTACTGACCTTCAAATCGCGAGCAATGGATTCAACTCTTATTGCCTGGGGGCCTGCGCTGGAGAGCGCGCGAAATGCGGCTTTGATCCAGTCTTCACCGGCGAGCGGTTTTTTTCGTTTCATGTACTTTCCATACGCCAGCGTATTGTATTTGGCAATCAAACATGCAACATACGCTAGCGTATGGTAGAGTTAAATGTTTGAGACTGGAAACCGCAATATGGGCAAGTTACGCATAATTTACGCAATTGGTTGTTGGGTATTTGGAATATTCATCGGCATTGGTCATACGGCATTTGAACTGCTGCCAAAGGATGCAAGGCTTGAAGGATTGGCACAAACCTTGAGGGAATTTTCCCTGTCAATGCCCGGCACACAAACAAATGTCTATCTGCTCACCCTGGGCATATCATTAACAATGGGTCTGATGTTTGTTGGTTATGGCGTTACTAACCTGGCGATTTTATTCAAAACGCCAAAAGACAGATTACCGGAGCTGTCTTTTCAGATTATCAATGTGGTGTTTTCCTTTGCGGCATTTCTGCTTGCCTGGAAATACCTGTTCACTATTCCCATTGCGCTGACCGCAATAGCTGCTGCCTGTTTCATTTTTGTACTGATTGGCGGCCAGATTCAAAAACGGAAAATATTGAAGCAATAGGCCTGCGGCTCAATTATTGAACCCCCTGCCCTCCGGGCTTCGTACCAGTTTTTGCTTGCGTTTAGCTTCGCGGCGAATGGTGTAGATGGAAGCAGCAATAATGATGGCGGCACCGATCCAGGTTTGAGAACCGGGCAGGTTTGAGAAGATCAGATACCCTAAAATTGTCGCGTATATCAAACGCACATAGTCAAGCGATGCCAGCACTGATGCCTCACCCCATTTATAGGCATGGATGTTAAACATCTGAGCGATATATGAAACGATGCCCATGGCGATAAATATCAACCACTCCACCGGGCTTGGCCATTGCCAGAACCAGATACCGGGAATGGCAATTACCAGACCAACACCAATTGCCTGCCAGGTAAGGATGGTTATGGGAGCATCAGTGCGCGACATAATTCGTATGATAACCATCACTAAACCGGCGCAACCAGCTGATATAACGGCATAAAGCCCGTATATAGAAAATGCATCAGCACCTGGACGCAGCATGATCATTACGCCAATAAATCCCACGCCAACCGCAGCCCAACGGCGCAAGCCAACGGTTTCTTTCAAGATTATCACGGCAAATATAGTGACAAAGAAGCTTTTGGCAAAGGCTATAGCGGTGACATCTGCCAGTTTCAAATGAACCACGGCTGTAAACCCCAACAACATCGCCACCAGTGCGAGCACTATGCGAATTAACTGCAATCCGGGTCTGGTAGATTTCAACGCATCGGGAAAATTCTGCCAAATAGCAGGAGCGACGATGGCGGTCATGATTGCCTGGCGCACCAGTAAAATTTGCGTAATATTATAATTCTGACCGAGTAGTTTAATCAGGGCCACCATCAAAGAAAAAAACAGCGCTGCCACCATCAGGAAAGCGGCACCCTTGGCATTGGCGGGCAGATTGTTAAAACGTGTGGTGATTGCAGAGGGCGACATGAAGAGGCCTTTCCATCAATCCATTGCATTGCGATTTCTCCAGCGCAACTATAATTATTACAGCGCTCGACATTTCGTAAAAAAGCGTATTAGGATTTGTCACCAACACCCAACTTCTTGAGGCTGTAATATGAACGAGGCAATGGCGAATAAAGTTGCGCCACCAAAATTCGGCATGGGCAAAGCCCTGCGCCGCATTGAAGACGATGCACTGATTACCGGACGCGGACGATTTACCGACGATCACAGTGCTGAGGGAATGTTGCACGCCTATGTGGTGCGCTCACCCGTTGCTCATGGAACTTTCACGATCCGCGGTGTCAGTGAAGCACTAAAATCCAAGGGTGTTCATCTGGTATTGACCGGGGAAGATGTGGCGTCAATGCAACCCATGCCGTGCAAGGTTTTGTTCGAACAGCCTGATGGCACGCCAATCCCTGCTCATGGGGTTCCGGTTCTTTGCATGGATACGGTGCGCCATGTAGGCGATGGGGTGGCATTTATTGTTGCTGACAGCGTGGATGAGGCCAAAGATGGCGCTGAGCTGCTTGAGATTGATTATGAGATGCTTGATGCAGAAGTGGACATGAATGGCGCGCTCAAGGAAGATGCATCGCTGGTCTATCCGGATTCGGGCAGTAATCTGGCCTACCGAAATTTTGTCGGTGACCGGGAGAAAACTGAAGCGGCATTTGATAACGCTTCGCACATCAGTGAAATAAAAATTATCAATAACCGGCTGATTTGCAACTATCTGGAGCCGCGTTCATGTCTGGCTGAATGGGATGCAGACAAGGAGCGGTTTGAAGTTATTGTCTGTTCTCAGGGTGTCCACTCGGTACAAAGTGACTTGTGCACTGTAATGGGGCTTGAAAAAGAACAGGTCCATGTGATGACCCGCGATGTGGGCGGTGGATTTGGTACAAAGGTATTTTCCTATCGCGAATATCCATTGGCAATGGAGGCGGCAAAACGGCTTGGGCGACCGGTGAAATGGACTTCAGACAGAACCGAACACTTTCTGGCCGACGCCCATGGCCGGGATAATATTACCACCGCAAAAATGGCGATGGATAAAGATGGCCGCTTTCTGGCTATCAAAGTTGATCTGATGGCCAATATGGGGGCTTATCTGCATTGTTTTGGTCCGTTCATTCCTAATCTCGCAGCAATGATGACCACCGGCGTTTATGATATTGCAGCGATGGCAATGGATATTCGCGGTGTATTTACCAATACAGTTTCCACAGACGCCTACCGGGGTGCGGGACGACCGGAGGCTGCCTATCTGATTGAGCGGCTGGTTGAAAAATGCGCCCTGGACATGGGATTGAGTTCAGCAGAAATTCGCCACCGCAACTTCATCAAACCCGAACAAATGCCTTATACCACCGCCAGCGGCCGTAAGTATGACACCGGCGAATATGCCCAGCATATGAAACTTTGCATGGAGCGGGCGCGATGGGATAATTTTGATGAACGCAATGAAGAGGCTAAATCCCGGGGGAAATTTCGTGGCATTGGCATGGCTACCTATGTGGAAGCCTGTGCTTTTGCCGGTTCAGAGCCGGCATTTGTTGAATTGAAAGATGATGGCAGTGTTGATCTTAAAATCGGCACGCAATCAAACGGTCAGGGCCATGCGACTGCCTATGCGCAACTGGCGGCGGAAAAGCTTGGCTTGGATTATACAAAAATTAACCTGCGTCAGGGTGACACTGATGAACTCGAAAAAGGTGGCGGCACCGGGGGCTCGCGTTCAGTGCCACTTGGTGGTGTTTCCGCTACGCGTGCCGCCCAAAGTCTGGCTGATAAAATTCGCGATATAGCAGCCGATAAACTTGAGGCCTCTGCTGGCGATATAGAACTTAAAAATGGTGAAGCGCGCATTGTTGGCACTGACCGCGCGGTGACTTTTGCTGAACTGGCTCAATCTGCCAGCGACCGCGAACAATTGCAGGCCGAGGGAAATTTTGAACAGGCTGAGGCCACCTACCCCAATGGCACGCATATTTGCGAAGTGGAGATAGATCCGGCGACTGCGTCAACCCGGGTTATTGCTTATACGATTGTGGATGATTTTGGCGTAACGGTTAATCCACTGCTGCTGGCGGGGCAAATCCATGGCGGCGTGGTTCAAGGCATCGGCCAGTGCCTGCATGAGCGCACTGTGCATGATGAAGACGGGCAATTGCTCAGCGCCAGCCTGATGGATTATTGTGTGCCGCGCGCTGATGATATTCCCAATTTCTCTTTTGAAACCCGCAACGTGCCTTCAACCACCAATGCGCTTGGTATTAAAGGAGCCGGGGAAGCAGGTACTATTGGCGCCTGTCCGGCGGTGATGAATTCGGTAGCAAATGCGTTAAGGCGCGAATATGGCATTGAACATGTGGATATGCCGGTAACGCCGGGAATTTTGTGGGGCATCATAAAGCGTTAGCGGATTTCTAAAGAACTGAAATTCTGCAAATATTCTTGACCCGCATCAAGGATAGTCATCGATATTTTCCCT
>JAKISV010000230.1 GCA_021648425.1 Rhizobiaceae bacterium | reverse complement strand
TGGCCCGGAAGTTCTTATCCTCGCAAGTGACTGGAACTGCCCCTGGCCCTGCTTTCAGATGGCATTTGGAGCAAAAGGCGCATGGTTGAGATTTACATAAACATCGCCGAATGGGATGAGGGAGTATTCGGCATAGAAGCCGCCTCCAGGCGCTACTTCAAACGCAGTGCTGCAAATCTCTCCGCACGCCAGTCGGCTCTGCTGGCCGTAACACTGCCCAATCCAAAAAAACGCAACCCCGCAAAACCTTCAAGCGGCCTGTCACGGCTTGCCAAAAAAATAGAACAACGCGCTTTTCAAAGCGGCGCATATATCAAGTGCGTTAAGTGAATTTGCCACAATTGAAAAAACATGAAATTCATCTGTTCAAATGCGAATTTTGCCTGTATAAGCCGCGCCCAGAGACAAATTTCTAACAGTTTACAGACATCTGGAGCGCAATACGGCGCAAGCGGTCTGATTTGGAGAATTCGATGGCAGTACCAAAAAGTAAGATTACCCGCATGAAACGTGGATTTCGCCGCTCAAACAGCGCGCTTACCCAGCCTTCTTATGTGGAAGACAAAGATTCGGGCGAATTGCGTCGCCCCCATCATATTGATTTGAAAACCGGCATGTATCGCGGCCGTCAGGTTCTGGAACCCAAAGATTCAATATAATATCTTCGGATAATATACGATTTCAAGGCTGGCAATTTATTGTCAGCCTTTTTTATTTTCGCGATGCCCTTGCCACAATTGCCCTATAAAGAGCATATTCATAAAAATCATTCATGGGCCAAAAAGGCCGGGGAACCATCATGCTTACCAATGTACCTTTGTTAATTGTTCCGTTCATCGTTTATAATGTTGTTGGCCTTGGCCTTTTAGGTGACGGCTCCTCCGATCCCTGGGCTGCAGAAGTAATGAGCCTGTCAATGATATCGGGGGCAGTTTGGTCGATGACGCTCGGCGATCTGATGATAACCCTCGGACTTTTCCTGCTGTTTTTTGAAATTATCAAAGCTACAAGAGTGGGCGCTTCTTCCATAGTTGACCACCTGCTTTCCACTTTTGTGCTGATTGCATTTCTGGTGGAATTCCTGATTGTCGGATTTGCCGCCCACGCGGTGTTTTTCATCCTGATGGTCATCGCCCTGGTTGATGTTGTAGCCGGTTTTTCAATATCTATCCGTTCCGCAACCCGTGATGTGGCAATCGGTCAGGGGTTTTAGAAATTCTCTTCAACACTACGCTTTGATTTATACCCGCCAGCAGCTATAGAAACCCAAATTCTTTTTTTGTAATTCGGGTTGATATCACTGTGATTAAAAAAATTCTTGTTGCCAACCGTTCGGAAATCGCCATCAGGGTTTTCCGCGCCGCCAATGAACTCGACATCAAAACAGTTGGCGTTTGGGCCGAAGAAGATAAACTGGCCCTTCACCGGTTCAAAACCGATGAAGCCTATCAGATTGGCAAAGGCCCCCATCTTGAAAAAGACCTGGGGCCAATTGAGGCTTATCTCTCTATCGATGAAATTTTGCGGGTGGCAAAACTGTCCGGTGCAGATGCTATTCACCCCGGCTACGGTCTGTTATCGGAAAGTCCTGAATTTGCCGATGCGTGCACGAAGGCCGGATTAATTTTCATTGGCCCCAGCGGTGATACAATGCGGCGGCTTGGCAATAAAATTGCCGCACGCAATTTGGCGATTGAAATCGGCGTTCCCGTTATACCAGCCACCAAACCTTTGCCCGATGACAAGGATGCAGTCGCCCGCATGGCGCTAGAGGTTGGTTACCCGGTGATGTTGAAAGCATCCTGGGGCGGTGGCGGACGAGGCATGCGGGTGATACGCAGCGAGGAAGAGTTGCACCGCGAAGTGAACGAAGGCAAGCGCGAAGCAATGGCTGCCTTTGGCAAAGATGAAGTATATCTTGAAAAGCTTCTGGAACGAGCGCGTCATGTGGAAGTACAAATCCTGGGCGATACCCACGGCAATATCGTGCATTTATTTGAACGCGATTGTTCAGTTCAGCGGCGAAATCAAAAAGTGGTGGAACGCGCACCCGCACCCTATCTCGATGACAAGCAACGCGAAGAGCTTGCAAATTATGCCATGCAGTTGGGACGCCAGACCGGGTATGTGGGTGCTGGAACCGTTGAATTCCTGATGGATATCGATAGCGGCGAATTTTACTTCATTGAAGTTAATCCGCGCATTCAGGTTGAGCACACCGTCACTGAAGAAGTGACCGGCATCGATATCGTCAAAGCACAAATCCATATTCTTGAAGGCCAAAAAATCGGTGACCCGAAATCCGGCGTACCGGCGCAAAAAGACATCAAACTCAACGGCCACGCTCTGCAGTGCCGCATTACCACTGAGGACCCCGAGCAGAATTTCATTCCCGATTATGGCCGTATTACAGCCTATAGAGGTGCCACCGGTTTTGGCATCAGGCTTGATGGCGGCACAGCTTATTCCGGGGCGGTAATCACACGTTTCTACGACCCGCTACTGGAAAAGGTCACCGCCTGGGCCCCAAATGCAGATGAAGTCATCAATCGCATGGACCGTGCATTACGCGAATTTCGTATCCGCGGCGTTGCCACCAATCTGACATTTCTTGAAGCAATTATAAGCCACGAAAAATTTCGCAACTGTACTTACACAAC
>JAKISV010000049.1 GCA_021648425.1 Rhizobiaceae bacterium | reverse complement strand
ACTTTTTCAAACTTGCGAAGCAGTTTGTTGCCGCGCTCAACAGCTGTATCGAGGCCTTCAGAAGCTGTTTTTGTACCGGCCCAGATTGCTTCCATCTCTTCGTTGATGACATCGCGAATCTGCACGAAGTTGCCAAAACGAAGCCCGCGTGAATTTGGTGTCGGCGGGTTGAGGCTTAGCTGCATTTCAGCTGTATCGGTGCCAGGGTTTTCGTCGTAAAATCCCTGCTTTTTTGACAAAATGCCCGCAGCTTTAGTAATCGGCACATAGCCGGTCTGCTGATGCCACCAGGCCTGAACCGGAGCTGTTGACAGGTAGGTCATGAATTTAGCCACGCCCTTATAGTCTTCCTGCGGCTTGCCTTTAAGCACCCACAAAGTTGCACCACCAATGATGGAATTTTGCGCTTTTTCAGCAACATCCGTATCAATCGGTAGCATTGATTGACCAAATTTGAATTTGGCCTGGCCTTTGATTGAACCATAATAAGCCGATGAATTCATCCACATGCCACATTCACCATTGGTGAATTTCGGTAGTGAATCACCACGCCTGCCCGCATAAACAAAACTACCGTCTTCTTGAGCGGCAGCAATTTTTGCCAAGCGGTTTTTCAATGCATCGGTGTTAAACGTCAGTTCGGTATCTAAACCTGCAAAGCCGTTTTCTTTGGTGCCGATTGCCTGATTATTCCAGGTGGAATAGTTTTCAATCATTACCCATGACTGCCAGCCGAAGGAATATCCGCACTTCATACCAGAAGCGAGAAGCTTCTTGGCCGCAGCATCCATTTCGTCCCAGGTTGCCGGAACTTTATCAATGCCGGCTTTTTCAAAAGCATCCTTGTTATACCACAATACCGGTGTGGAAGAATTGAACGGCAATGACAGCAATTTGCCATCTGTTGTCTGGTAATAAGAAATCACACCAGGCACATAAATCGATTTATCAAATGGCTCGCCAACATCTTTCATCATGTCTTCGACTGGATAGACCGCGCCTTTAGCTGCCATCATTGTAGCGGTACCAACTTCAAACACCTGCACAATATGGGGTTGTTCACCAGCACGAAATGCTGCAACAGCGGCAGTCATTGTCTCGGTATAGTTGCCTTTATAGACAGGAACGACTTTAAATTCACTTTGTGTTGCATTGAAATCGGTGGCCATTTTATCAATGCGTTCACCATTAACTCCGCCCATTGCGTGCCACCACTGGATCTCAGTCTGGGCAAAAGCGCCTGAGGACAAGGCTGTCGCCATCATCGCCGCAGCGGTTGTAACTAAAAAACGTCTTCTGGACATAGTATTCTCCCTGTTATTGCAATCATTCTTCTTGAACATTGTCTTTTTTCATTCTTGATGGTGCGAAGTAAGGACCTTTTTTTCTGGCCTGTCAATTTGAATTCAATAATATTTATTTGTGTGCGCTGTGAAAATCGTTTTGCCCAAATCAGATGTTATTTGTGCCAAACAAGGGTTTTCCTGACGAACAAATACCTATATAAGCCCCATAGTTTTACGCCGGATTTTACACTGTGAAATATGCGCTTTGAACTAAGGTAGGCAACTATCCAATCGGAAACATAAACATGCCCAATAAAGACAAAACAGTTCAGCAGAAAATTGACCAGGATTTAATCCGGGATCTGGCAGGACTGCTGACAGAAACTGATCTCAACGAGATTGAAATTGAACAAAACGGTTTGCGGGTTCGCGTGGCTCGCGGCACCGGTGGAATGGTGCAAACAGTGAGCCCCAGTGCGCCGCCACAAGCCACAGTACCTGAGAGCGCTGCTCCCGCAGGAAATTTATCCAGCGACCCTGGAGCCGTGCCCTCACCGATGGTTGGCACCGCTTATCTTTCTCCAGCACCTGGAGCAAAACAATTTGTTTCAATTGGTGAAAGCGTCAAAGAAGGGCAAACCGTACTGATTGTTGAAGCCATGAAAACCATGAACCAAATTGCAACGCCACGCTCAGGCAAAGTGAAGGCAATACTGGTTGATGATGGCCAACCGGTAGAATTTGGCGAACCACTTTTTGTAATTGAATAGGGCTGGTCGCATGTTCAAAAAAGTCCTGATTGCAAATAGAGGCGAGATAGCGCTTAGAGTTTTACGCGCCTGCAAGGAGCTTGGAATTGCAACTGTTGCAGTCCATTCTACGGCAGATGCCGATGCGATGCATGTACGCCTTGCCGATGAAAGCGTTTGTATCGGCCCGCCGCCTTCCAAAGACAGCTACCTCAATATCCACGAAATTCTTGCAGCCTGCGAAATTACCGGTGCTGACGCCATCCATCCAGGTTATGGTTTTCTGTCAGAAAATGCCAAATTTGCTGAAATTTTAGAGGCCCATTCGATTACCTTCATCGGCCCTTCCGCAGAACATATCCGCGTTATGGGCGACAAGATTGAAGCCAAAAAGACAGCAAGCAAGCTGGGTATTCCTGTTGTTCCTGGTTCAGAAGGTGAAATTACCGAGGAAGAAGATGCCAAGCGCATAGCCGCAGACATCGGATATCCGGTAATCGTCAAAGCCGCATTTGGCGGCGGTGGCAGGGGCATGAAAGTTGCCAATAGTGAAAGCGAAATGTCTGAAGCATTTCACACGGCACGCACAGAAGCTGGCGCCGCATTTGGTAACAGCGCCGTATATATCGAAAAATATCTGGCAAAACCCCGCCATATCGAAGTGCAGGTTTTAGGCGATGGCAAAGGAGGAGGCATCCATCTGGGTGAACGCGATTGCTCCTTACAGCGCCGACATCAGAAAATATGGGAAGAAGCAACCTCCCCGGTGATTGATGATGCCGCACGCGAAAAAATCGGCACAATTTGCGCCAATGCAGTTCAGGGCCTTGGTTATTCCGGTGCCGGTACGGTTGAGTTTCTTTATGAAAACGGCGAATTCTATTTCATCGAAATGAATACCAGATTACAGGTTGAACACCCGGTAACCGAAATGATTACCCGCATTGATCTGGTGAATGAACAATTGCATGTGGCGTCAGGTGTTGGCATGTCCGTCACCCAGGAAGATATCAAGTTTTCCGGTCATGCGATTGAATGTCGTATTAATGCGGAAAACCCCGATACGTTCGTGCCCTGCCCTGGTACAATAACCCATTATCATGTTCCCGGCGGCCTGGGTGTGCGGGTGGATTCCGGCATGTATCACGGTTATAAAATCCCGTCTCATTATGACAGCCTGATCGGCAAACTGATCGTCCACGGACGCGACAGGCCCGAATGCCTGATGCGTCTGCGCCGGGCATTGGATGAATTTGTAGTGGATGGCATTGAAACCACACTGCCACTATTTCGCGATCTGGTTTCAAACGAAGATATACTGGCTGGGGATTATGATATTCACTGGCTTGAAAAATACCTGGCGGAAAAAAACCAGACTGGCTGATTTGGTGAACAATACCAACAATATACTGTACGAAATTACGCCACAAATTTTGTTGAAAGCCTATTGCTGCGGAATATTCCCGATGGCAGATAGCGCCGATGATCCCGCGATATTCTGGGTTGAACCGGAAAAGCGCGGTATTTTACCGCTGGATAATTTTCATATTCCCAGAAGCTTGAAAAAAAGCCTTCGCCGCAATCTGTTTGATATTCGCATCGATACGGCATTTTCAACGGTATTGGAAAAATGTGCAGAAGAAGCCGAAGGCCGCGACAAAACCTGGATTAACTGCCAAATCAAACAACTCTATCGCGAACTATACGATATGGGCCATGCCCACAGCGTTGAGGCCTGGCAGGATGAGCAACTTGTCGGTGGGCTGTACGGCGTGAGTGTGGGGGGTGCATTTTTTGGAGAAAGCATGTTCTCACGCCGCACGGATGCCTCAAAAGTTTGCCTGGTTCACCTGGTCGAGAGACTAAAACAACGCGGTTTCAGCCTGCTCGATACCCAGTTCACTACAGCGCACCTTGAGCGTTTTGGTGTCGTTGAAATTGCCAAATATGATTATCTGAAACTGCTGGAACCAGCAATTGCCAAAGATATTCAGTTTATCTGACTTGCTCAAACACCAATGGCGTAGCCCGCTCCTTCACCGCCGGGGCGAATTTGCACCGCACAGCTTGGGCAGCGTGTAGTACGAAGTGCCAGGTTTTTTTCCGCAATATCCAGGTTTGGACTGGCAACAATACGCGAAAGTTCCTGGCTCTTTGAAAGATGTATCTGACTGCAAAGATAGCGCTGTGTTTTAGCCTCAGACCAATAGCTTTTTGCATCGCCTGACAAAAGTCCGGCAAACACCTTATTGCTGCCTACTCCTGCAAGACCGGCAACGGCAAGTGCGCCAACAGCTGAACTGGAAAGAAATTTGCGGCGATTGAATTTTCTGATAGCGGTAACGGTCATGAGTTTTTCCTGTTATATTATCACTGTTTAATGTGAATCATTATATAACACTTACTTATGCTCATTTCAAGCATATCGTCATTTTGATTTCCATCAACTCGTGTTTTTCGTATTTTTGTTACTATATATATAAGGGGGGCAACAGTTATCTGGCAAAGGAGTTTGATATGTTTGGTCTTACAAAACCATCCCTCACCTTACGCATTATCTGGGGCAAACTATTGGGACTGATAATTGGCGCTGCCGGTTTTATCATGCTTCCCTATTTTGCCCCCGGTACAGATTTCCTCATGCAGATTGGTATCTTACTGTGGTACGCATCCATCGGTGGTGTGATTGGCATCGCAGGGGTTTATTCCTGGCACCCGATATTGCGAATGAAAATATCCTGGTGGTGGCGCGGAATGTTGTTTGGTGCCTGGTTCAATTTTCTCCTGCTGTTATTTGGTTATGAGAAAATCGAAAAAATGTTCATTGCTTATTTTGGCGCCAACAGCATATGGTCTTCCCCCTGGTGGGTAATCGTTGAAGGTGCAATCGTTGGATTGTTCCTTGATTGGATGCTGACAAAAATCGCAGGTGATGGCCCAAAAACAGTAGAGTCGCTGAAGTAAGTCAGTTGACTGCACTAAAAAGCGGTGGTGGTGAAATCGTATAGAAGTTTGGTATTCAGTGCGATTACCAGCACCGCTATAGCGATTGCCAATATCAACATCCAGGCTGGTGCGCGAAATGCTCCCATCTTTTTGCGATCCATGGAAAACATTACCAGCGGCACGACTGCAAACGGCAATTGCAGGGACAAGACCACCTGGCTTAATATCAAAAGTTCCGTAGCTCCCTTTTCGCCGAACATGTAAATCATGATTACCGCTGGAAAAATCGCCACCTCTCTGGTGAGCAACCTTCGCGCATATAATGGCAACCTGATACGCAAAAAGCCTTCCATCACGATTTGTCCCGCCATAGTCGCGGTAACGGTTGATGCCAATCCTGAAGCGAGCAGTGCCACAGCAAACAATATCGGCGCGATGGCTGCACCCAGCAATGGCGCCAGCAATGCATGGGCTTCTGTCAGGTCATCAACAACCCCCTGCCCGGTTTCATAAAATGCGGCGGCGGCCAGGATCAGGATGGAGGCATTAACCAGCAAGGCAAACCCCAAAGCAAATGTTGAATCCAGCGAAGCAAATTTTATTGCGTCTTTTTTACCCTTTTCATCCAGGTCATAGGCCCGGGTTTGAACAATGCCTGTATGCAGGTAAAGATTATGCGGCATCACTGTTGCACCCAGTATACCAAGGGCCAGATAGAGCATTCTTTGATCGGTGACTATTTCTGGTGACGGTAAGAACCCTGATACTATTCCCGCCATCGAAGGTTGAACCAGGATAAGCTGCCCGACAAAACAACCGGCAATCACTAATATCAATGTAGCGATAAAAGCTTCCAGATAACGAAAACCCTTGGATTGCAACCAAAGGATCAAAAATACATCAAACGCCGTTATCACTACGCCCCAGATCAATGGCAGGCCAAACAGCAGTTGAAGACCAATGGCAGTGCCAATAACTTCCGCAAGGTCGGTAGCAATAATTGCCAGTTCCGCCAGAACCCACAAAATGAAAGAAACCGGTTTTGAATAGTCATCCCGGCAGGCCTGAGCCAGATCGCGTCCTGTCGCGATGGCAAAACGTGCACACAAAGCCTGCAGTAAAATCGCCATGAATGAGGATACCAGCACCGCTGCCAGCAACGTATAGCCAAACTCGGAACCGCCCGCGATGGATGTAGCCCAGTTGCCCGGATCCATATAGCCCACAGAAACCAGAAAGCCCGGCCCCAGAAAGGCAAAAAACCGCGACAGAAATTTTCCGTTTCTTGGAACAGGCACAGACCTGAATGATTCAACCAGTGACGGTGTATCATTTGCAAAGCGAAAACCTTTTCCGTCTTTGCTTTCATTTTCCAACTGATTATTCTTCAGCATTTTCGCTACCATGTGGATGGATCATGAAATAGCCATATCGCATAATTCTCGAATTGCAAATGAGAATTATTCGCAAATAGAGATTATTCTTGTTTTGGCAGAATATTGCCAGGCAATATCCACGTCAGAAACTCAATTTAAAGGGATTTACCCAAAACCATCACCTGTATTGCGCGGTGAAAAGCGAATAAGTCTTGAATCACTCACGGCGGCCTGGCGATGTTTGACGGCTTTTTGATAATCAGCATCGCGGATCATCTGTATAAATGCATCTGCATTGGGATATTGTGCGATAAAACAAATATCCCATGATTTTTCTGCAGGTCCGATTAACACCATCTCAAAACTCCCGCTCCAGATTATCTGGCCGCCAAGGCGTTCGAAAATCGGGAAACTTTCCCGGCTGTAAGCGCTATAAGCCTCCCTGCCGGTAATCATTGTTCCATCGTTATATTGGGCGGTGGCCTTAAGCTGCACAAGATTGAGCATTTGAATAGGCTGATCGCGCGGTAATTGCTTAAAGTGAGCAAACCGCTCTTTATCAGGATCAATATAGTTGTTCATCGTTCAGCCTCTTTCACAATCGTCAACATTGGGCAAAAACGAGCGGTATTATTTTCGCCTGAACCCGATCACGCCTGCCGCTTCATATTTTTTGGTTTTGTTATCATAGGAATAAAAATCAGCCTGAAACCCAGCCGATGTAATTTGAATGATCTGGCGGATTTTGTAGGTTTTGCTGACTGTCTTGTCGACAAAGGTGGTGTTGAGGGTCAAAGACTTGCCGCCCGCTTTTCCTGACGATCTGGTCATCGAAAAATTGGGGCGAAGGGTGAGATAGTTTCCGCTGATTTTACTTCCGGCATGGCTCAGCGTCCCATTCACATTACTTGCACCCTGCGTACTGGCACAACGCCCCTTCATTTTCAGTTGCCTGGCGGCGGCATCGTAAGAATTGGTCAATTGGCAGGTAACGCGGCTTTTTTTGCCATCTGCATTGGTGATTGCAAAACCACTACCGCGAAAACTTCCATCCAGCCTGGAGAAGACAGCATCTGCACCGGCATATACGCTGCCAGGTGCGAACATGCTGCCAGTGGAAATGATTGCGGCGATCGCCAAATTACGCATCATTTTTTACTCTCTTGTTTTTTCGCCCCAACAGATTGGGCATGAATTCCCGCATAGCCAGAACATTAGCCGGAAGTATGGCCAGATTTGATATTAATGCAATGATCAGCGTTGCAATCATCAACTGCCCCAAAATTGGAACCATTGGCATAATACTGATTTGCGTTACCAGTGTTGCCACACAGATAATCAACGTGCTGGCGCCTAAAGCCGGCCCCACTTCACTCATGGCTGAGCGTATACCATCACGAATTCCAAGGCCGCGACGGCGCGCTTCATCAAGCACATTGATAACATGAACCGCATTATCAATGGCGATGCCGAATGCCACAGTCAGAGATATAACCTGGGCCAGATTAACCGCCCCACCCTGTAGAAAAATCACCAGTTCAATCATCAATATCGGCAACAGGTTTGGTGTAAGCGCTGCAGCAGCCATTAATGGGGAGCGCGTAGCTACCCCGATGATCAATACACCCAACGCGATGGCGATCAGCAAAGAGGTACGCAACTGCTCAATGAGTGTAGTAAATTCTTCTGCCATCAACACCGGCAAACCAGATATGATCGGGTTTGAAATCCCCACATCTCTCAGCGCGCGCCTGATATTTTCCACCTGAGCCGCCGTTTCCACAATCGACTGATCAGAGGCCAGCCGAACGCTGATCAACATTGCCTCATTGTTTTTTGAAATATAACTGGAGCGTGCCGCAGCACTGGCCTTGTCCATCTCTTTTGTGACTGCTTCAAATGCCGCATCGCTCTTTAGTTGTTTAAACAGCGAATTGAGCGAAAACACTTTTTCGGGGCCAAACAGTTTTGCCAAAGCTTCATCGCTCTTTTTCAAGACCTCACGGTTTTGTACACTGTAGAGGTTCGTGCGATCCACGGTTGGAATTGCGACAAAAAGCGTTGAACCACCTTGAAGGGATTGATTGGCTATTTGTTCAGCCTTTCTGGAATCTGATTGCAGCGGCAAATAGTCAGTGATGCGATATTCAGGTTTGATCATATTGTGAACAAACCCCAGCCCAATCACCGTGGCTATCGCCAGTAGCGCAATTATTATCGGTCTGGGCGCGACAAACTTATGGATCGATATGCCCAGATTTTCAAATACCGGCTTTGGCACTTTGTCTTTTTTCACCGCCCCTAAAGCCACGGCCCAATGGGCCGCCAGAGGCAGTGCAATAATTACCGCAAAAAAAGCAGCAGTGACCGCCCCCACCCCCAAAAACGCAAAGGTTTTGAGCGCGCTGCTTGAAGCAAATGCGAAAGAAGAAAAGGCCAAAGCGGTTGTGACGGAAGTCAAAGCGGATGCAGGCCCTACCCGCTTCACCGCTATTTTGAGGTTTTCAGCAAAATTATCATTGCCAACATTAGAGCGTTGCCAGCGATAATATAGAACAATGCCATCGGCAAATGCCAGTATCAGCGCCAAAGTCGGCAGGATAGTGGTTAGATAATTGAGCGGATTACCGGTGATGGCAAAAAGCGCAATTGTCCAAAGTGCAGTGATGGCTGGCGGCACGGCGCAAATGACAGCAGCCAGCAGGCTTCTGAAAACATAAAACGCAATCCCCGCCCCCAGCAGCAAACCAATCAGAGTAAGTTTCATCTGATCGCTGATCAGTGATTCAACAATCGTCAATCCGAGCGGAGTTATACCGGTAAACAGGACATCAAAATCATCCGGTTTCAAGGACAGCACTTCACTTTCGATTGCATGATAAATTTTATAGGATTGCACATCGCTGACACTGTTTGTCATAGTGAGACGAATGACTGCGATATTATCCTCCGGCACTATCAGCCCCTTTGCCTGGGGTTGAATTTCAAGCAGTTCTGCCACCAGAGCCAGCGCACTCTCGTCATCTTCCAGAAACTCCGGGAAAAAGCTGTCCAGGGCTCCGGTCTGGGGATCAGGTCGCGGAATGGAAAACAGTGATGTGACGTTTTCCACTCCTTCGGTTACGGCCATATCCAGTTGAAGACTGCGTAAATCTTCCAGGCCCGCCGCACTCATCAGGCGCGGTGAGCGCACAATCATAGTGATATCTTTTGCGGAATCGCGAAAAAGTTCTTTTTGTTTGAAAAAATCATTGTAGGCTTGGCTGTCTTCGGGCAGGACGGCAGTCACATTACCGTCAAAACGCAAAGATGTGATGGAAATCGCCGCATAAACACAAACGCCGATCAACAAAACCGTAAACAATTTTGGGAACTCCAGCGCTTTCAGCCCTATTCGCTCCAATCCAAAACCCAGACTCCACATGCAAAATATCCGATTTCTTGTTTTATGTTCAAAAACAACAATTACTTCAGCAAGCCGATAGCATAGCAGATTGAAAAATTACACTCATGAAATTTCCAACGCCCCTGATCAAAGCCGTGTTAGTCAAACGTTACAAACGTTTTCTGGCTGATGTTGAGCTGGAAGACGGTTCAATCATCACCGTCCATTGTCCAAATCCCGGTTCAATGATGGGCCTGAAAGAACCCGGTTCCCAGGTCTGGATATCCGACAGCCAAAACCCCAAACGAAAACTTCGTTATACATTCGAGTTAATTGAAACTCCCGGCAAGACAGGCGCTCTAGTTGGCATCAACACCAATATGCCAAACAAGATATGTGAAGAAACGTTGCTGGCAGGCAGGTTTTCACAATTTGGAAAATTTGAAACCCTGCGCCGCGAAGTCAAATATGGTGAAAATTCCCGTATTGATATCCTGCTGTCTTCGCAAGGTGTGCCCGACACCTATATCGAAGTAAAAAGTGTCACTCTGCAACGCCAAAGCGGTTTGCATGAATTTCCCGACGGGGTGACCGAGCGCGGTCGCAAACATCTGGGTGAACTGGCAAAGGTGGTCAGTAATGGTGAGCGCGCCATTATGCTATACCTGATCCAGCGCGATGATGGTGACAGGTTCTCCTTTGCCCGCGACATTGATCCACTCTACGGGCGTGCTTTTGATGATGCGGTTGCCCAGGGGGTTGAAGCCTACGCAATAAGGTGCAAAATCACTCCTGAAGCAATTATTGCGAATAAAATGATAGAAATTGACGAACCGGTATTGAGGCGGATCAAATGACCTACGTGGATGCAGCAACTGTACCGATGAAAAACACCGGTGCGATAAAGCTGTTTGGCCCCGATGATTTTGCGCAGATGCGTAAAGCCTGCCAGTTGACAGCCACCTGTTTGGATGAAGTCGGCGCATTGGTTAAACCCGGCGTCACCACAAAAGAGCTTGATGATTTTATCTTTGAATATGGCAAAAAACATAATGCAGTACCCGCGACGCTGAATTATCGCGGCTATACCAAATCCAGTTGCACATCAATCAATCATGTTGTGTGTCATGGTATTCCCGATGAAAAACGCCTGCGCGAAGGTGATATTCTCAATATTGATGTCACTTATATCCTGAACGGCTGGCATGGCGATTCCAGCCGCATGTATCATGTTGGCGCCATCAAGCGCGCGGCCGAGCGGCTGGTTGAAGTTACCTATAATTGCATGATGCTTGGCATTGAAGCGGTAAAGCCGGGCAATCACCTTGGCGACATCGGCCATGCCATCCAAACTTATGCCGAACATCATCGTTGTTCTGTGGTGCGCGATTTATGTGGTCACGGGGTGAACAAGTTGTTTCATGATGCGCCTAATATTTTGCATTACGGGCGTGCAGGCGAAGGTGTAGAACTGAAAGAGGGCATGATTTTCACCATTGAACCGATGATCAATCTGGGAAAACCCGCTGTAAAAATTCTGAGCGACGGCTGGACTGCGGTCACCAGGGACCGCTCACTTAGTGCGCAATTTGAGCATACTGTCGGTGTGACAAAAAATGGCTGTGAGATATTTACCCTTTCCCCCGCCGGCTATACTATGCCACCTTATGGTTGATTAAAGTTTCCAGGTGTGTGGGGAAAAAATGAATAAAGCCAAAGGCTTCAACGAAGCAACTCCAAGCGGTTCAAGCAAGGGCTTTGCAGAATCACCAAAAATCAGCAAGCCACATTATCTGGGACATCGCGATCGCCTGCGTGAAAAATTTCGCACCAAAGGTGCAGATACACTTGCAGAATATGAAATTCTCGAACTGCTGCTGTTTCGCTCTATTCCCCGCCGCGATACCAAACCGCTGGCAAAACAATTATTGACCGAATTTGGTTCGCTGGCTGAAATCCTCGGCGCGCCCGACCATCGCCTGTCTGCAATCAAGGGCCTGGGCCAATCGGTAGTCACTGATTTGAAATTGATACATGCCGCTGCAAATTCAATGACCGCTGAACGGATCCGCAATCGCACACTGCTGGGTTCCTGGTCGCAGGTGCTGGATTATTGCCGTACAAGCATGGCATTTTCAGAGGTTGAAAAATTCCGTATATTATTCCTGGATAAAAAGAATTTCCTCATTGCCGACGAAGTGCAGCAAACCGGCACCGTTGACCACACACCGGTTTACCCGCGAGAAGTAGCCAAGCGGGCCATGGAACTGAGCGCTACGGCCCTGTTACTGGTACACAACCACCCTTCGGGTGATCCGACACCTTCAAGAGCTGATATCGAGATGACAAAAACTATCATCGATACACTTAAACCTCTTGGCATTGATGTTCATGATCACATCATTATTGCGCGAGACGGCCATGCGAGTTTGAAAGGTCTGCAACTGATATAAACCAGCAGCGACTACCCGGTTTGACGCAATGTTTTGAAGCTGAGCAACAATGCAGCGCCGATGAGAAAAGTCCCCCCTACCCGGTCCACAAACATTTGTGAATTTCCTTTTAAGCGTTTGGCAAACCAGCCTGCAGTAGCACCATAGGTCGAGAGAAACGCGCCGTCGACGGCAATATACGTCAAAGACAGGATCAGAAATTGAAGGCCAAAGGGTTGCTGGGCACTGATGAACTGGGGAAACAGTGCGGCAAAAAACACGACTGCTTTGGGATTGGCCAAAGAAGTGAAAAATCCCTGCATCCACAATGCCCTCAGGCTGATTTTTTGTTTAACTGAATCTGATTTATTGTGGTGTCGCGATTTCCTCCACATCTGAACACCCATCCAGAATAAATAAGCCGCTCCTACCCATTTGATGACAGTAAGTGCGTTTTGGGTGGAAATTAAAATCGCAGCAAGGCCTATACCGGCCGCAAACATCTGCAACGCATTGGCCATTAGGTCACCAGCAGCCGTTGCCAGCGAAGGGCGAAAACCATGTCGAATGGAATTGGACAGCATCAGCAGGTGGCTGGGACCCGGAGTGAGCATAAATGCCAACAATGTCGCCACATATAAAAGCCAGATATCAAAATTCATACTATTGATATGCTTCGCAGATACCTAAAAAGTCAACGGCTTTCAGGCTTGCCCCGCCCACCAGTGCGCCATCGACATTATCAATGCCCATCAGTTCTTTGGCGTTGGCAGGCTTGACCGAACCGCCATAAAGCAGGCGGATGGATTTACCCGCTTCGCCAAACCGGTCCACAAGTTCATTGCGCATAAAATTATGCGCCTCGCTGATGTCTTGCACAGTCGGGGTCAAACCGGTGCCAATTGCCCATATGGGTTCATAGGCCACAACGATTTCACCATTGGCTGGAGAATCAGGAATAGAACCGTCCATTTGTGCTTTGAGTACATTTAGCGTTTCACCGGATTTTCGCTGGCTTTCAGATTCGCCGATGCAAATAATTGCCATATGACCCCAATCAAGCGCTGCGTTGGCTTTCCCCAACACCTCTATATTGGTTTCACCATGGTCTGTGCGCCGCTCTGAATGGCCAACGATTACCGCTTCAGCACCACAATCAGCGATCATCTCCACTGAAATGTCGCCTGTATGCGCGCCGCTTATGTTCTTGTGGCAGTCCTGAGCACCGATATTAAATGAGGAACGAGAGGCCATCTCAGCCGCCTGCGCCAACAGCGTAAAGGGTACGCAAACCAACATATCATGGTTAGGCTTGTTGCCGGGTTTGGAAGCATCACGCATGATTTCCAACTCACCCAGTGCGCTTTTCAAGCCATTCATTTTCCAGTTTCCTGCGACCAGTGGTCTGATACCCGGTGTCATACGAAATTCCTTATTGCAGTTTTAAAATCAACATGGATGTAACATAATCGGCAGATTGATCAATTGATGTTGAGGTCGCAGGCAATTGCCATTATATCCTCATTGTTGAACGCTATCAAAAAGATTCATTCCATAACGTTATGATGACAACACTCTGCAGGAATTACGAATGCTAACACTTCTCAGAAAATCTGTCGGCACATGGGTTGCCAAAGTATTTATCTTGTTACTCGTACTGAGTTTTGGCGTCTGGGGCGTATCAGGCGCAATTGTCGGTGGCTCATCGGGTACTGTAATTGAAGTGGGCAGCACTAAAGTTTCCGCCAATGACTATGTTTTGGCCTATGAACGCGCACGTTTTGGCCTGTCACAGCAATTTGGACGGTTGCTCACCCGCGAAGAAGCGCGCGCATTTGGCATTGATGCCAATGTGGTTGCCCGCCTTGTCAGTGGCGCGGTGCTTGATGAAAGCGCCAACAACATGGGACTTGGCCTTTCAACAAAAAATCTGGCAGCACTGATTGGCGAAGATGTCGCATTTCAGGATGCAAGCGGTAATTTTGATCGTCGGGTATTATCCCAACAATTGCGTCAACTGGGCATGAGTGAAGAAGATTATGTGAAAAACCGCCAGGCGGTTGCAGTGCGAGGCCAGCTTCTGGAAGGCATATCCGCCAATTCAGCGGCACCCCAGGCTTTTCTGGATGCCTATGATAAATACCGCAACGAAAAACGCCAGTTTGAATATGTTACCCTGACGCCGGAACTGTTGGGGATTTCCCCTACACCTACGCAAGATGATATTAAAAAACAGTATGAGAACAATAAAGCAGAATATATTGCTCCGGAATACCGCAAAATTGTTGTCATCAAACTTGAGCCTGAAGATATTTCTGATCCAAGTGCGATTACTCGTCAGGAAATTGCAGATGAATACGAAGCGCGAAACACAGAATTTCTGGAGCCTGAAAAACGGCTAATTCAACAATTGGCGCTTGAAAGTGAGGAACAGGGAAAAAGCATATTGGAGCGTATTTCCAGTGGCGAGCTGTTTGAAACAATTCTGAGCGAATTGGGAAAAAGTCAAAAAGATATCGAACTTGGCGAATTTGCAAATGGCACTATGCCAGATGCCAATGTCGGCACAGCAGCGTTTGAACTTGAGCTCAACGAGATCAGTGACGTTGTCCCTGGTATTTTTGGCCCGGTATTGTTGAGAGTGACGCAAATCACGCCGGAAAGTGTAAAGCCACTTAGTGATGTTGAAGATGAATTAAGATCACGACTGGCACTTGTTAAAGCTGGAGATCAGCTGTTTGACATCCATGATCAGTTGGAAAACGAGCGTGCTGCCGGCGACAGCTTGAGTGAAGCGGCAACAAAAGTGCGGCTGAAAATTCGAACCATCGACAGTATCGATGCACAAGGACGCGCTCCTGATGGCACGCCTATTGATGATTTGCCCGACGGCGCAAACCTTGTGCAGTTGGTATTTGACACTGGTCAGGGCGTAGAAACTGACCCGATTTCCCTCAATAATAACGGCTTTGTCTGGTATGAGGTGCAGGATATTATTCAAGAACGCCAGAAAAAGCTGGAGGAAGTCACAGATGCGGTCAGTGAAGCCTGGGTTAAAGAAGAAACCTTAAGGCAGGTTGAGAAAATAGCGCAGGATCTGGAAGGAAAAGTCAGCACAGGTGATAATTTCACTGATGCATTTAGTTCTGTGATGCCCGATATTACCGACCAACTTAAAACTGAAATGAGCGCTGAACTGTCTCGTGAAGATACCAGCGATGATTTGTCAGTTGCCGCTGTTCGTGCCGGGTTTGCAATACCAAAAGACAAAACCGCACTGGCTCCGGGCACCAAAGATGGTTCGCAGGTTGTGTTGAAAGTGGTTGAAATTATAACCAGCACTGCAAACCCGATCAGCCTGGAAGAAAAACAACAGCTTGATGAAACGATTGCCAATGACATTCTCAATCAACTGGTTGCTGATTTGCAACAGCGCGAAACACTCTCTATCAACCAGACCGCTATTGTTGCAGCCCAAAACCTTATCAGATAGGGTCAAAGCCTGAATTATGAACAAATTCATGGTGGGGAAATCCATTGAGTAATCTTAAAGCCTTCATCGCCAAAATTGCCGATGGCAATGCGCTCACCCGCAGCGAAACCAAAGAGGCGTTTTCAATCCTGATGTCTGGGGAGGCAACTCCTGCGCAGATTGGCGGGATGCTGATGGCTTTGAGAGTGCGCGGTGAAAGCGTTGAGGAATTTGTCGGCGCGGTATTGGCCATGCGCGCAAAAATGCTGAGGGTGGATGCGCCTGCTGATGCTATCGATATTGTTGGCACGGGCGGCGATGCTTCAGGCTCTTACAATATTTCTACCTGTGCGGCTATTGTTGCTGCCGGGGCTGGTTTAACCGTTGCCAAAAACGGCAATCGTTGCCTCTCTTCAA
>JAKISV010000048.1 GCA_021648425.1 Rhizobiaceae bacterium | reverse complement strand
TTAGCGCGAAGCGCTCTAGGCAACCTTATCCAGTAATGGTTGCAGCGAAGGGTGAATTTGCGGGCTTTCTTCTTTCAAAAACCGGATCAGTGCTTTCTCATTTTCATGGAAATTACCATCACGGCCGATGCGCTCCACCAGCCAGTGGGTTTCTTCGCTATCAATTTTCTCTGAAATTTCCGTTTCTTGTTCTATAGCTTCATTGCGATCAGCCCAGGCTTCTTCGACGCGCTTGTGATCGGACTTGAATGCATCTTTAAAATTACCATCGGAAAACAGGCTGCCAAACGATGACAGAGCGTTTTTCAATGTTCCCGCTACATCAATTCCATCATCCTGCAACCATTGCTCGCGCGAGAAGGCTGTCTGGCGGTCAGGCATCTGATAGCCTGATACTGCCATCAGGTGATTAGCGATTGCCTTAACGAACAGGATATTCCAACTCGCATGATTTTTAACTTCTACTGTCTTGTCATTGAGGTCGAATAATATCTCAGCTTCGCGTTTAGAGATGGCAGTACCACCATCGCTGGCCGAGCCATACAATACCCGGCGCAAAACTTCTGTTTCATCCTCGCCGATGATACCTTTTGTTAGTGATTTTCCGCGGATCAATTCCCCTTCCCCGTCAATAACCAGTTCTGCCACCTGATTGAGCACATAATCAACAAGTGTTTGCGGACACTGGCTGGCCTTCTCTATGGTTTTAACCAGCATTTCGAGTTCGCTGGGCCCCGATATACGCCCGTCGCGGCTTATCTGACGGATCAGCCATTCACTGTTTTCTACCGATACGTAACCACGTGGTTCCATTTGTGCGACAGTAAAGTCTGAAAGCGCTTCAACAAAAAACTCATGCCACTCATCACATTGCTCATTTGTTGCCTCATTGATCATAAACAGCGCATCCGCTTCACTTTTGGAAACCAGCCCGTCACGAAAAATTTCCTGACGAAACTGTCTTACATCGCTTGGTGTAATAGTTTCAGGAGACTGGAGAATAGGTGAGAGATCAATTGGACTTGCTAAAATCATCAGATTTTCCGCCTTAAATTTCTTTAGTTACTGGCGGTTAAGAATATCGTTTTGAGTTTTAGAATTCACGAATGAGTATGGTTACCGCTAAGTTAATGAAATAAACAGGCGATGGGCCGCCTGAAACTCAACCCACCGCGATTCGAGCCGCTTTTTAGCTTCGTAATCTTCTCCCCACCGCTCAGTATTCCAATCCTCGTCCACATGGGCAATTTTCCAGGCCTGGGCGGCATCGAGATGTTTGCTGGCTATCGCAAGCGCCAGGATGAGCGAACCGGTGAGGTTGGTGAAGGTGTGCAACGCGGCAATCTGTATTGGATCAGGCCACTGCCTGACCGTTTGGCTTAACGCAGCCACAGCCGCCTTTGGCTGGACAATCTGCACCAGTCCCTGGGTAGTTTCAAAATGCGCGGCCAACTCTTCTGCTGCCCAGTCCAGCACCGGATCCCAATAACGTGTTTGCAACTCGACAAGGCCATCGGGTTCAAAAGCGCGATAACACAACAAATCACTTGAGGCGAATTTCAACATGTCCTCAATTACCGGCTGCGGTTCGTGGGCAATTGCGTCACAAGCCGTATTGACTAAGCGGGTTGCGGGCATTTTTGCCGGGTCTATCCGATCTTTTTGAGCATTCCATTCATCAGCAACAATCTGAGCAGTATTTCTTGCCGGTAAAATCAGTATATTGCGCGCTGGCGTTTTTACTTGTTTTCCATCCAGATGAATCGCGAACTTTCCATCCTTGTGTTCTGACACGCTTACTTCTTTATAAAACCGCGTTGGCAGTTTGGGGCGCATCGCCTCCTGGGCGGCAATTTGGGGATTGCGTGGTGCTACGTCATTGCCGGAATTATCCTTCATAGGATTTTACCATCAAAAAATGTATCAATTGCATCAGGAAGCTCAGCTGGACTGTGAACGATTTTGCTGGCCCCTGCACTCTTCAACGCCGCGATGTCTTGGTAGCCCCAGGAAACACCCAATGCGCCAGCTCCAGCCGTGATGGCCATTTCCATATCAAAACTGGCATCACCCACCATAACACTTTGGGCAGGTGTGCAACCGGCTTCGTCACAACATTCCAGTATCATTGCCGGATGGGGCTTTGAAGGGCAATCATCAGCCGATCGCCAGGCGACAAATTTATCTTTAAACCGGTGTGTCTCTATCAAAGTATTCAATCCCCGTCTTGATTTGCCCGTAGCAATGGCCAGCAGGGTTTCGGGTTGGGCGTTTAAAATCTCAATTACACTATTGATACCCTCATACAACATTGACTGCATCGCAGGGAGTTTCGCCAATTGCAGGTAATGCTCTTTATAGCGCGCTGTCATTTCGTCGATTTCATTATCGACTTCACGGCCCAGCAATCTGGCGATGGCCTGATTTAAGGTAAGGCCAATAATAGAGCGGGTCGCTTCAATTGGCAGTGGCGGAACTTCAAAATCTGAAAATGTCAAACACATGGCTTCGTGAATGATTGCCTGGGAATCAACCAGCGTGCCATCCACATCAAATATTATTAGCCGCATCAAACCTCCTCCTCTTCACCGGCATTGGCCAGATCAAATCCCAGCAGGTTGAAGGTCTGCACCATATGTTGCGGCAGGGGTGCAGTAATATTGAGGGTGCCACCTGCTGGATGAGGAATTTTGATATTCCTGGCATGCAGGTGCAAACGGTTCTGGATACCGCCGGGCAATGCCCAGTTTTCGATATTAAAGTATTTGCTGTCACCGATAATCGGATGGCCGATATGGGCTGTATGGACCCGCAACTGATGGGTGCGTCCGGAAACGGGCTGTAATTCCAGCCAACTCAAGTTGGGGCCTGAATTTTCTATCAGGCGGTAATTTGATTGAGAATGATCAGCGCCGGGTTCTCCATGCCGCGCTATGCGCATCCGGTCACCATCAGGCGTAGAATAACGAACCATATATTCAGAAATTCCCCCCTGCTTTTTACGCGGCACGCCTTTGCATACGGCCCAATAAGTTTTTTGCGTGTCACGGCGACGGAAACTTTTGGCGAGTGCGGCAGCAGCCCCGCGGGTTTTTGCCACTACCAGCACACCGGATGTATCACGGTCGAGGCGATGGACAAGGCGTGGCTTTTCTCCCTTTTTGCTGCGCATGGATTCGAGCATTTTATCCACATGCCGGTTAAGCCCCGAACCTCCCTGCACTGCCAACCCTGCAGGCTTGTTGAAAACAAACACCTTGTCATCCTCATGCAACAGCATTGCACGCAGCACATCCACATCATGGCGGTCACGAATAGTGTTTGAAGTCAGATGCCGAACCTGCCCTGAACCTTCACGGTTGCCCATATTATTTAACATCGGTGGAATTCTGATCACCTGCCCGGTGGCAATACGCGCATCGGATTTTACACGGCCGCCATTAATCCTGATTTGCCCAGAGCGCAGCAACTTTTGCAGTTGACCAAAAGCCAGGCCGGAAAAATGCAGCTTAAACCATCGATCAAGGCGCATTCCCGCTTCTTCAGCATCAACTGTTCTTGAGCCGTCATGTGAATTTTTATTGCTATTCATCACGCTATACTCCGCACAACCAAAAGGCCGGCAAAAAGGGCAAACAAAGATAAGAGAACACTGCCAACAATATACCCCGCGGCCATTGCAAGTTCGCCGCGCTCCCACAAATTGATGGCATCCAGCGAGAATGCCGAAAACGTTGTAAAACCCCCTAAGATTCCAGTAGCGAGAAATATCCTGACTTCATTGGGAGTGCCCGATCTCTTTGCCAGAAATCCAATCAGCAAACCCATCGCCAGTGAACCCAGTACATTAATAATCATCGTTCCCCAGGGGAAATTCGGACCAAAATATCGAAATGCCGCAACGCCTGCAAGATAACGAAACCCGGCGCCAATAGCGCCGCCCAATGATACAAGTAGAAGATGGGTCATTTTGTTGTCGCCTGGCTTCGTACAAAAATATTTACATTGGTGGCGCTTAACCGATCACCGGAAATTCCACTTGAGTGGTTCAATATGATCGAAATGCACTAAGGTCTGTCGGCAGGTTTTACAAATCTTCCAGATCAATATCAAGAATAGCCATGGAATAATTATAAGAGAGTTCGCCCTCATCCTCATCGCGATATAAAACACCAAGGAATTCATCGCCTATATAAACTTCGGCGGAATCATCTTTTTTGGGCCGCGCTTTTACTACCAGGCCAGGCGTTTTAAACACTTTTTGAAAATAGGCATTAAGTTTTTTCAGTTCATCGGGCTTCACAATAATTCTCCGCTTGGCCGGTATCAATTTCCTGCAACGGCTTTTGCCACAGGACCAAGCTTATAGTCAAAGACAATTGCAACAATATTCAGTTTTTGTCTTCCGCCAATATCTGATCCATGGTTCGTGAAGGTTCCGCGCAACCGGCAACACCAACCACTTTTCCTGGAATTCCGGCGATAGTGACTTTTGGCGGTACATTTTTAAGCACCAGCGAACCCGCAGCAATGCGTGAACATTGCCCAACTTTTATATTGCCAAGTATTTTCGCGCCAGCGCCCAGTAGTACCCCGTTTCCAATTTTAGGATGTCGATCACCAATATCTTTTCCGGTGCCACCCAGCGTGACGTTGTGAAGAATGGATACATTATCGCCGATCGTCGCAGTTTCACCAATTACCACGCCGGTCGCATGATCGATAAAAATCCCTTTACCCATTTTAACAGCGGGATTGATATCTGTTTGAAACACCTCTGATGAGCGGCTTTGAAGATAAAGCGCAAAATCCCTGCGGTCATTTTCGTGACACCACTTGGCCAGCCGATGGGTTTGAAGGGCGTGAAAACCCTTGAAGTATAATATCGGATCAACAAAACGATGGCAGGCCGGGTCACGGTCATAAACCGCAGCCAGATCACTGCGTAAATATTCCCCCCAATTAGGCCAGTCGGACAGCATATTCTGAAAAATCTGGCGAATCAGACCGCCGGGAACCTCGATGCTTGAAAGGCGGTCGGATATGCGTTGAATCACGGCATCTTCAAGGCTGAAATGATTGAGGATGGTGGTATAAACAAAAGTCGACATCACCGGCTCACGTTTAATGATCTCACCCGCCTCATCACGCACCGCTTTCCACACCGGATCTACAATCGGTGTTGGAGCAGCAATCGGTTTTTGTCTTGCACTGGCCATCAATATTTCTCCAAGATGTATTATATAATAATAAGTGCTAAATTGGTACTAACAAGGCGTTTATCGAAATATGTTACAGTTGCGGTTCTTCGCGCAAAAACACTGCGGCTTCATTTTTAAAAGCCTTGTCACCGGATGCCCGCATGTGATCGCGCCCTGGAATAGAAAAAAAACGGGCGTTTTGCATAATGGCAGCAAGTTTTTCTCCCGAACCCGCGATATCATCTTCTTCACCAATGGCAATTAAAACCGAATTTGTAATTGCGGCAAAGTCGCCTTCAGAAAACCTGTCGCGGATGCCCATCACGCAAGCGGCCAGTGCGCGCCTGTCGCTACCGGTTCTATCAGCAAACCGTCTAAATGCCCGGGCGCGAAGATCAGTAATTTCATCAGGGTTTTTCGCCAGCAACCCGTCATGAACAGGAGTCCAGTCGCCGGTTCCCTCAATCATTCCGTAGCCGTTACCACCCAGTATTACCCGCCCAGTCCTATCGCCGTTATTCAACACCATCGCGGCGGCAATACGTGCGCCCATCGAATATCCGATGATATGGGACTTGGGTATTTCAAGATGGTCCAGCAGCTCAATGGCATCATTAGCCATCAAAGGCAGCGAATAATCCTCTTGCGAATAAAACTTCTGACTTTTGCCATGGCCGCGATTATCCAGCGCAATTACTCTCCAGCCATTTTGGTTGAGGAATTTCACCCAATTGGTATTAAGCCAGTTATCAGCGATACTGGATGAAAACCCGTGAACAAGCAGTACTGGCAAATCACCCGGTGCAAGGCCTGTATTTTCAGTTGCCGGTTGATCCAGGTAGAAAATTTGAGCGGATTTCAGGCTGGCAATCGGCATCTTAAACCCCTGGAGAAACAAAAACTCTTGCAACCGATATCCATTGCCTTACAAGATGACAACAGGCAAGTTCAAAATATCAGGAAGATAGGTAATGTCTGATCATAGTATTCCTCATTTTCAAAACGATGCCGGTTCGGCGCAGATTAAAATTGGTGTGAAAAGCTTCATGTGCTGTGGCGCAAGCGCGCCTTTTGATCACCCGCATATCTATCTGGATATGGGTACAGAAAATGAAATCGTATGCCCTTATTGTTCAACCCTGTTCAAACATTCCAATAAACTTAAACCCAATGAGAGCGAGCCGCAAAATTGTTTGTATGATGATGCACACTCCTGATTTGTTAACTGTCAATGGAATCAAATTCTCATATAGCGCGTAGAACTATCCTGGTCAGCGGTGCAGGAATTGCCGGTCTGGCCAGCGCTCTATATATTTCGCGAGCGGGGTATCGCGTTGAGATTTTTGAACAATCCCCCAGCCTTGACCCGATTGGCTCCGGCCTGCAACTCTCCCCTAACGCGATGCATGTTCTGTCTGAACTTGGTGTGGATTGGCAGGTCAAGTCAATCGCCACTGCCCCGCCAGCAATCATTGTCAACAATGCATCCAATGCAAAAACAATTGTTGAGATTCCTCTTGGTCAGGAAGTAACAAGCAATTATGGCCAGCCCTATCTGGTAGTCCACCGCGCGGACCTACAGGAAATCCTGAAAACTGCCTGCCAGGATGATCACGATATTCATATTCGATTAGGCATGAAAGTCCGTGATGCAGTTGCACATCCCAATGGGGTTTCAATTTTGGCTGACAGCGCCAGCGGCACACACAATTACCGTGGAATAGCGTTAGTCGCGGCAGATGGTGTTCATTCCACTATCCGAGGGGAATGTTTTGAAAGTAAAGGACCTCGTTCAACCGGCACCACCGCATTGCGCGCACTGATACCAAGCCAGGAAATACCTAAGGAACTGCGAACGGGCAATATTGTGATGTGGCTTTCACCCAATATCCACGCAGTACTTTATCCCGTACGAGCGCAGCGTTATTACAATATAGTGCTGAGTGTGCCGGAAAATTTTGCCGAAATTGTTGGTGATAGCAAGATTACGGGCGCCAAAATATCAGATGCATTAAAAGGCTGGTCATCACAATTCACACAATTGCTTAATATCAAAACCGACTGGAATACCTGGCCTTTGATGGCTGCGCCAAATCTCAAGAGCTGGCAGGAGGGCTGTATTGTTCTGATTGGTGATGCTGCTCACGCGATGACACCCCATGCAGCCCAGGGTGCTGCAATGGGCCTGGAAGACGCAAGCGTACTTGGTTGGGCTCTGAAAAAAGAAAAATCCCCTGAACTGGCATTTAATCTGTTCCAGAAGCACCGCCTGCAACGCACCAATAAAGTGCGCAGGCTGTCAGCAACTAACCGTATTATCTACCAATTACCCATGGGCCTGACTCCATTTCGCAATGCCGCCATGAAGTTGTTGGGTGGCAAACGGCTGTTCAACCGCCAGGACTGGATATATCGCTGGCGACCACCGGGTCAAACTGAGCGGTAATTTTGTCTAATGCAGGATCTGGCTCAGGAATTCCTTGGTACGTTCGTGTTGAGGATTGGTGAAGAACTCTTCAGGTTCATTTTGTTCAACAATCTGGCCTTCATCCATGAAAATCACCCGGTTTGCCACCTGGCGCGCAAAGCCCATTTCGTGGGTAACCACAATCATGGTCATGCCTTCTTCAGCCAGTTGCACCATGGTTTCCAGAACTTCCTTGATCATCTCAGGGTCAAGGGCAGATGTAGGTTCATCAAACAACATAATGCGCGGGTTCATGCACAACGAACGCGCAATCGCAACACGTTGCTGTTGACCTCCGGATAACTGGCCTGGATATTTGTGAGCCTGTTCCGGAATTTTTACTTTGGTGAGGAACTTCATGGCAACTTCTTCGGCTTCGGCTTTTGCCATTTTGCGTACCCAGATAGGTGCCAAAGTGCAGTTTTCCATGATGGTCAAATGCGGAAAAAGATTGAAGTGTTGAAACACCATACCAACTTCCCGGCGCACTTCATCAATTTTCTTAAGGTCGTTTGTGAGCTCAATGCCATCAACAACAATCTTGCCCTTCTGGTGTTCTTCCAGTCTGTTTATGCAGCGGATCATAGTTGATTTACCAGAACCTGAAGGACCGGCAACAACGATGCGTTCACCTTGCATGACACGCACATTGATGTCTTTTAGAACATGAAAATCGCCATACCACTTGTCCATATTGGTGATATCAATTGCGACTTCCGTTTCTGAAATCTGCAAATTGGAGCGTTTTGGCTGTGATTTTTCTTCCGCTTTTCTACCGGCAGCTGAACCAGCGGCCATTACCGCAGCAGATCCCGCCGCCAAAGACACAGCTGTACCATTACTGACTTTTGCAGATTTTTTAGTTTGAGATTTTGCAAATTTCGCACTTTTAACTGCGGGAATTCTAGCGCCTTTAGACACCACCACTTTTTTGGTCCCCGATTTTACTGACGCAGTTTTTGCCTTTGCAGCTGATTTTACAGAAACTCGGCCTTTCGAGGCCTTGGCTCTACTGCCTGCTGCCTTAACCTTACTGCTAACAGCTCTTGATTTGCTGGCGGCAGTTTTCACCTTATTGATCCCAGCTTTGGTTTTGCTGGTCACTGCTTTGGTTTTGCTACTTGCGGCTTTCACTTTGCTGGCTGCAGTTCTTGTTTTACTGCCTGCAATAGCTTTGCTTTTAGGGTTTGCAGTTTTCACTTTACTGGCGGCAGTTTTGGTTTTTTTAACTGCGCTTTTTGCCTTACCAACTTTTGGTTTGGCGGTGCTGCTGGAAATTCCCGCTCCGCGGGCCAGTTTTTTGCATTGCGGCACCCACTCATCACGATCGATTCGCCCTTTGAAATTCAAGGACCCATCTACAAAATCGATCTCGCCCTTTTTCCAATCTGCAATCTGGGAATAGTTATAAACACCCATTGCGTTCAGCTTTTTCTCAAGAACACTACCTACGCCGGATATTTTTTTCAAATCATCCGGGCGTGCTGGTTTAATTATTGCCTTGGGTTTTGTTGCTTTTGCCATCGACCCTGAACTCCTCATTTACCTGTTTTGCAATTATTGATTATTGATCCCGGCTAACCGTGCCCGGTATCCAGTTTACGTTCCATGTAGACAGAATATCTGCTCATCGCAAAACAGAATATCCAGAATACTGCTCCAACAAAAAGATACCCGGTATGGGGTGTCATCGGGCTTGACCATTTGGGGTCTGAAAGTGAAGAAGCCATCTGGCCCAGCAAATCAAACAGTCCGACAATTGAAACCAGTGTGGTGTCTTTAAACAGTCCGATAAACGTACTGACGATTGCTGGAATTACCAGTGTCAGAGCCTGAGGAAGAATAATCAGCCCCATCATTTTCCAGTAACTCAGACCTAACGCCTGGGCACCTTCATATTGGCCCTTGGGCAATGCCTGAAGGCCGCCGCGAACTACTTCCGCCATATATGCGGATGCAAAAAATGCCACGCCTATCATTGCTCTGAGCAGATTATCCACATGAATGCCTTTGGGCATAAACAACGGCAACATAACGCTGGCCATAAATAACACTGTGATCAGTGGAACCCCGCGCCAGAACTCAATGAATATTACGCAGATAATGCGGACAATCGGCATGTTGGATTGACGACCCAGTGCCAGAATAACACCAACCGGCAAAGAAAATACAATTCCGGTGATCGCAATAACCAGGGTAACCAGTAGTCCACCCCAAAGTGAGGTTTCAACTTCCGGCAGACCAAAATCAATCGAAAGCAACAATAAAACACCCGCCAGAATCAAAAGCACCACTGCCACGGTTATCATGGTTGGCCAGGGATTTGACTTTGTCATCGTGGGGATTGCGAAAGCAGCAACCAAAATTACTGCAGCAACAATCAGACTGGTCCAGAGGAAATTGCTGGAATAATCAAAATTACCGCCGGTTAAAAGTATAAACGAAATCAACGGAAACGCCGTTAACATCAGGACTGCTACCAACGGTCTTTTAGGCGCACGTTCAATTACAAGCCAGGCAATTCCGATTGCTCCAATGAGATAAACAAGATCAACGCGCCAACGCTCAGCAATTGTATAGCGTCCATAGATAAATTGGTCAAAATAAGCACCAACAAATGGCCAACAGGCACCATCACCCGGTGCCTGGGGAGCGCGACAGGCAGTGCCGTCTTCACCACTCCACACCGCATCAATAAACGAGAAGTTCACCAACACATATATAATCTGATAGGCTAGATAAAATCCGACAATTGTCAGGATCGAATTTGAAACAGAAGAAAACAGATTTTTTCTGATCCAGCCGACAAAGCCTACTTCCGAAAGCGGAGGAGGACTTTCACCGACCATTTCACTGCGAACGAACGATACCTTGTTTTTATCATAAACTGTCATGACGTTATCCCCTATCGGCCCACAAGTGCAATTGATCGGTTATACCAGTTCATAACCATCGAAATGGAGAGTGATATCGTCAGGTATATTACCATCCACAAGGTCACAATCTCAATCGCCTGCCCTGTCTGGTTAAGTATTGTTCCTCCCACCGCAACCAGATCGGGATAAGCGATAGCGACAGCAAGGGATGAGTTTTTTGTCAGATTCAGATATTGGCTGATCAAGGGTGGAACAATTACACGCATCGCCTGGGGAATGACCACGAGGCGCAGCGTAAAATTGTTTGAAACACCCAAAGCATGCGATGCTTCTGATTGCCCTTTATCAACCGCCATAATGCCGGCGCGCACAATCTCAGCGATAAAGGCAGCGGTATAAGTTACCAATGCCAGAAATAAAGCGATAAATTCCGGAGATAAACTCAAACCGGTATTGAGTGCAAAACCACGCCGGATCATCGGACCTGTTTCACTAAACACCGGATGTTCCAGACCAATTGGCTGACCTGCTGCGAAAAATGCAATCAACGGCAGAAAAAACAACAAACCCAATGAGGTCAAAAATACCGGGAATTGCTCCCCTTTTTCTTCCTGTCTCTTTTTGGCCCAGCGGCGAAGAAAGAAGATGCCGCCAATTGCCGCCAAAACTGCAATGCCTACAATCGATGAACCCTCACCAAAAACCGGAGCCGGCATTTTTAAACCGGTAATATTCAAATGGATCGTATCAAGAAAAGAGGCTTTTTCACGTTTTCCAGGCAATGCACGAAGGGCGGCAAAATACCAGAAGAATATCTGTAACAACAAGGGGAGATTTCGAACGACTTCGATATAAACCATTGCGACTTTGGCGACAATCCAGTTTGAAGAAAGTCGCGCGATACCGATAATAAAACCTAAGATGGTTGCAAAAATCACCCCAAGAAATGCAATCAGGAATGTATTCAGCAATCCAATCCACAAGGCGCGACCATAAGAAGAAGCTTCCGTGTAAAATACCAGTTTTTGCAGAATTGAAAATCCAGCGGTAGTACCCAGAAAACCCCAACCCGTAGCGATATTTTGGGCCTCAAGGTTGGCGGATACATTTTCTCTGATCGACCAGATCACCCAGCCTAAAAACAGCACCAGAATTATCTGATATGCCCAGCTTCTGACCTTGGGATCATTAAAAAATGCAACTTTGGCCTGGTCATCGACATGACCTGCGTCTTGTATTGACATCTTCCCCTCGCCTGCCGGTGTTGTTTTAATTTTTGTTCACCGGTTCTATTATGTAATTATTATTCGGTTATCAGAAACCGCTTCAATCAGATATTCTTCAACCTGCACCAGTTGCCCAAACAAATTCAACCCAGGGCATTCTGACTGCATTTTCGGAGTACGTTTCAATATCTGTTCTGAATATATAGATATAAAGAACAAAGCCGGGTCGATTTGACCCGGCTTTGATATTTGTTTCGCTTAGCGAATTGGAGGTGCGTACTGCAATCCACCATCTGACCACAGTGCATTTACACCGCGTTCAATTTTCAGTGGAGTGTCTGGACCTACAGCGCGATCAAATACTTCGCCATAGTTGCCGACCATTTTAATAATGTTCGCAGCCCAGTCGTTACCAACACCAAGCGCTTCACCAAATGCACCTTCTGAACCCAGAAGACGTTTGACAGCTGGATTGTCTGAACCCATCATTTCGCCAATATTTGCAGATGATACGCCAAGCTCTTCAGCGTTGACCATTGCAAAATGTGTCCATTTAACAAGGTTGAACCATTGGTCATCACCTTGACGAACAACAGGACCCAAAGGCTCTTTGGAAATGATTTCCGGAAGAACAACATGGTCACCAGGATTGGTAAGTTTCAGGCGCTGTGAATACAGGCCGGATTGGTCAGTGGTGAACACATCGCAACGTCCTGCATCATAAGCAGCAACAACTTCGTCAGCTTTTTCAAATGCAACCAGTTCATATTCCATTTTATTGGAACGGAAATAGTCAGCAACGTTCAGCTCGGTTGTTGTACCGGTGTTTGTGCAAACGGATGCGCCGGAAAGCTCCAGTGCAGACTTCACACCAAGTGAAGAACGAACCATGAAGCCCTGACCATCGTAATAGTTGACGCCGGCAAAGTTCAGACCCAGTGAAGTGTCACGGGTTGCAGTCCATGTGGTGTTGCGTGACAGCACGTCAATTTCGCCGGACTGAAGCGCTGTAAAGCGTTCTTTAGCGGACAAAGGTGTAAACTTGACTTTGGTGGCATCGCCAAAGATTGCAGCGGCAAGTGCGCGGCAAACATCAACGTCCATACCTGTCCAGTTACCTTTATCATCGGGGTTGGAGAACCCTGCCAGGCCCTGTGACACGCCACACTGAACGAAGTCTTTTGCTTTCACATCGTCAAGTGTTGCAGCGGTTGCGCCCGTAGCGACCATGCCAATTGCGGCGGCGCCAAGAGCAGCAGAGATAATTGCTTTTTTCATAAATAACAGCCTTTTGTGTTACCCTGTTTCATTGATATGTCCGGAAAATTTTTGAATTTCTCCCGTAACATTTTTGAAGTACATCACAGCTCACCGCTTCCCTAGCGGTGTAAGTCGGATAAGTGAATATCCGCTTGCGCCATGACAACTATAAAGGTTATCAAGCGCATTATCGCAATGGCGTCAAGAAAAAATGGAAACTTTTGCGGGAAAGCGGTTAATTGGGAATGCCTGAACCGGCAATACTGTTTTTTCACAAACCTGCGACTTAAACCCAGGCATTACGGAGATGAATTTGGTAAAGCAAAATAAGTTACGCAACGCTGGCATTAATACAAAACTCGCACATCTGGGAAGTAATCCTGAGGAGTTTCATGGCTTTATTAATCCACCGGTAGTCCACGCCTCCACGGTACTTTTCCCTGACTATGAAACCATGAAGTCCCGCGATCAAAAATACACTTATGGTACGAGGGGGACCCCGACAACTGATGCACTTGCTTCGGCAATCGATCACCTGGAGGGTTCTGCGGGAACTATACTGGTACCATCAGGACTGGCCGCAGTTACCATTCCAATGCTGGCATTTGCCAAAGCCGGTGATCATTGCCTGATTGTTGATTCAATCTACGGACCAAGCCGACAGTTTGCCGACAGGATGTTAACGCGCCTTGGTGTTGAAATCGAATATTTCGACCCGCTTATAGGTGAAAGCTACGCTAACTTGTTGCGCAAAAATACGTCAATGGTTCTGCTGGAGGCACCCGGTTCCAATACATTCGAAATGCTCGACGTTGGCGCTATGGCTGAGGCCTCCCATCAGGTCGGTGCAGTGGTGATGTTAGACAATACCTGGGCAACACCGTTGTTCTTTAAACCGCTGGATTTTGGTGTCGATATATCCATACATGCACTCACAAAATATCCCGGCGGCCATTCTGACCTTGTACTGGGTTCCGTGTCGGCCAACGAGCGATGTTGGAAGCAATTGGAAAACACTCAGTTGGATTTAGGCATTTGCGCCCAGGGGGACGATTGTTTTGCAGTGCTAAGAGGCATGCGCACGATGGCCGTACGCCTGACACATCACGAAAAATCCGCTTTGCAGATTGCCCAATGGTTATGTGACCACAAACATGTCCACCGTGTGTTGCACCCCGCCCTAAAACAGAATCCGGGTTACGAAATCTGGAAACGGGACTTTTCAGGTTCCAGTGGTCTGTTTTCTTTTGTTTTGAAAGACGCAAACGAAACCCAGGTTGGAAGTTTCCTGAACACTCTTAAACTGTTTGGTCTGGGCTATTCATGGGGTGGATTTGAGAGCCTTGCGCTGGCTGTAAACACGTCCGACCGCACTATTGCTAAAGCACCTGAAGGTGGCCGGCTAATTCGCCTGCAAATCGGCCTTGAGGACACAAAAGACCTGATTGATGATCTTGAAAGTGCTTTCGGGGCAATCTAGGGTCAGGACCTATTAATTAGTACCATTGTGCGGCACTGATTTTGTTTCTGGAAAGGCGTAAGGTCGCAGGATGTCATCTGACTTTCAAGACCTTACAACGAATCCAGGAGCAAAATCAGTTTCGCCCGAAGGGTTTGACAAGAAGGGCCCGCCTCCTGCCAAAAAATGCTCGAAAAGGCGTAAAGCCTGTTCTTGCGCTTTTTTATCAATATTCGTACCCTTCTTGTCAAACACAATGGCACTAATTAATAGGTCCTGACCCTAATCCTGTACATCGAGGATCGCTGGGAGAAAAACTTATTGTTCTGACTGAGGAACTAACCTCAACTATTCAAAATACAAATTTGGCGGGATCCAGCATTTATTCAGCACGTTGGCCAGTCATCGCAAATGCGGATATTCTCAATTTTTGTTGGCAAGTGAATTTGAACTGTTCAGTTGCTTCATACATCGCGGTGAATGTAGCAAGAAATCCATTATTGTTTAATGGACATTTGTCTCAATGTGTGATTACGTTCTATGAGCGGATGGAGCGGGCAATGGCCGTATTTATATATTTGCCTGGAAATTTATCTGCTTGGCGGCAAAGAATTTAGCCGCATTCTGGAACGAGGCGTGCCATCGGGCAGTTCCCGGCAGTACATTGGCGCACTCGACCACAATCGTCATAGGGAGGGAATATCAATGACCGAAGTTACTACACAGCTTAACAGTGTTGAAATCGGAAAAGTGGCCAGCTTAGCTGCTAAAATTCAAGAGGAACCGAGCGTAGCTGAAACAAAGTGGAGCGCTGAAGTTAATTGGAAAGGCGGGTTTCGTTCAGAAGCAAAAATCCGGGATTTTTCTCCAACCGTTTCCGATGAACCACCTTCACTTGGGGGCTCAGATACAGGGCCAAACCCTGTAGAACAAGTGCTGGCTGCATTGGGCAATTGTCTTGCCGTTGGATATGCTGCCGGTGCTACCATGGCTGGTATTAAGTTAAACAACCTGTCGATAAAGGTTGATGGCGACCTTGATCTGCACACATTTCTTGGTTTGAAGGATGGCAATGCAGGGTTTAGCAATATTTTGGTCAGCGTGGATATCGATAGCGATGCATCTTCTGAAGCTTTGCAAGAGCTTCATAAAAATGTCACCGCTACATCCCCGGTTGGCCATACATTAAGCCGCTCGGTTCCGGTTGATATTAAATTGGCTTGATATCATCGTATGTTTGATTGCCCGCCTTGCCTCCTCTTGGAGCAGGGTTGGGCAATTAAAATTCAGGCAACGACAAGACATTCTTGATGTAGCAGTGCTCCTTAATATCCTGGCCACATGGACAATTGTCGAACTCATCACTCACTTCAACGCCGATCAAATCCCATTCGGTTCTCGCAATGTTGAAATCTCGAGATACTGAAAGTGGCAGAATGTGTGCCTTTAACCGTTCGAAATTGTGTCCTTCCATGGCGAATTTCTTTCTGCATATGCCGAAACACTGGTGAACCGCTCCGGGTTTACCGGAGGCTCCCAGGATAGGATAAATTGGAGCTATGGAAAAGAACAAGAGATCAAACAGATTTTCAC
>JAKISV010000047.1 GCA_021648425.1 Rhizobiaceae bacterium | reverse complement strand
CCGCGCTTAATACCAGCGCCAGGGCCAGTTCAGGTTGCGAACCCAATGATAATCTCCTCGCCGCTCATCACCAACGCAAGGAGCAAAAAGCTACATTATGTGGGGTTTGGTGACAATGCCATTGGCAAATTGCAGGTCGCGAATATAGCGGATGATTTTTGTCACTTCACTTTGTTTAATGCCTTCAACCTTCGGCATATTGCCAAAACCCCAATGGTGGGCGCGAACACCATTTTTCGCAGCGAAATAAAACGCCTCATCAGGATGGTGACCCGGATTATAGGTGGTGTGAATGAGTGAAGGACCGTTGTCAGAGCCACCGGCATCCTTGCCATGACAAGCCGCACAGTTTTCATTAAACAGCGCCTCCCCCTCCAGGGCCAGTTCGGTAAGTTCGGGTACGCTCACATCGACACGCGAATTTGTTCGAGGGTCGGCATTGTTGCCGCTATTGCCACTGAACATCGCAGCCACGCCGCCAACCAGAAACAAAACAACCATCATCGGCACAAAATTTGCCCGTATTTTTTGAAACATGAATTCTTCCCGTTCGAATTTGAAACCTGTAGATTCAGGCACCTGATTTTGAAATCTGTAGTCGCACAAGATTTCCGTTAATACAAGGCTGGCAAATCAAGTGTAGGTGAGTAACTCATTTTGGCCAGGGGAGTGAATATGTTTTGACATTGGTGAAGAACTTCATCGCCTCCAGCACCCCTTCCTTGACCGCATTGCCGCTGTCCTTGATACCACCGAACGGTGACATCTCGATGCGGTAACCAGGTTGCTCCCAGATATTGCAGGTCCCCACATCCAAACCGTTGATATATGAAATCGCCCGGTTCAGATCATTGGTACATACGCCTGAGGAAAGGCCAAAATCGGTGCTGTTGGATATTTCCATAACCGCCGGGTCATCATCAGGCACACGTACAATCGGGATAATGGGACCAAAGGTTTCATCCATCACAAGATCGCTGTCATGGGGCACATGGTCAACCACAATCGGCGGCAGCAATGCGCCTTTGCGCTCTGGATGATAAAGGATCTTTGCCCCTTGTTTTTCAGCATCAAATACCCGGTTTTCAAACAATTCAGCCGCCTGGGCATGAACCACACAGCCCAGTTGAGTTTGCGGGTCCATCGGATCACCAAAACGAATTGCGCGGGCTTTTTCCAATACTAAAGGCACGAACTTGTCCGCCACGGATTGTTGTACCAATATTCGTTTAACAGAAGTACACCGCTGCCCTGAGTTTCCCGTTGCTCCCGCCACTGCAATAGTCGCGGCCTTATCAAGATCAGCCTCATCAAGATCATTGAGAACAATCAGCGGATCATTGCCGCCAAGTTCAAGCGCGGCGCGCTTATAGCCGGTCTTGGCAGCGATAATCTTGCCCACCGCCACACCACCGGTAAAGGTAACAATGTCAATATTGTCATTGGTACACATCTCGTCCCCAATGTCCTTGGGCCATCCGGTAACGATCTGAAACATTTCATGGGGCAGTCCCGCCTCATAAAGAATGTCGGCCAGCGCAATCGCTGTCAGTGGCGTCAACTCGGTTGGCTTGCAAACCATACAATTGTTGGTGGCAATCGCCGGGGCGATTTTGTGAGCAACCATGTTAAGCGGGTGATTAAACGGCGTAATAGCAGAAATCGAACGAACCGGTTCGCGTTTGGTGAAAATCTTGCGGTCTTTGCCCTGGGGGGTCAAATCGCAGGAGAATATCTGCCCGTCATCGATAATTGCCATCTGCCCCGCAAGCGTGAATACATCATAAGCGCGCCCGGTTTCATAAAGTGCATGTTGTTGGCATATTCCCAGTTCAAGTGTCAGCCACAGGGCCAGCCAATCGCGTTTTTGACGGATCAGCTCAGCGGCGCGAAACAATATCTGCTGGCGCTCATAGCGTGACAGGCTTGGTTTATAACCCGCAGCAATATCAAAGGCGCGCGCCGCATGTTGCGCCCGGCCCGCGGGCACACTGCCAACCACTTCACCGCTATAGGGATATGTCACTTCGATGATATCATCGCAAAAGACAACTTCACCGCCAATGCGCATACCCTCATGACGTTGGATGATTTCACTCATGTAATCTTGATCCTGATTTATAGTGCTGCAGCCCTGGTGGCATAAAAGAATGCATCAAAGTTGCGCAATTCCGGCTTATTGCCAAGCTCAATTACACGATTGACAATGAACGGCACCACTTGTTCGCTCAACCCGCCATGGCTGCGCAGCGGCTCTTTTAATGCCGCCAGATCGTGGCGATGTTCAGAAGTACCAATAGTCATGTTTTCGCCCGATACCATTACAATATCACCAATGCGGTCGCCCGGCAGCTCAAAGCGTTCAATTGCCTCTTCTCTGGTCAGCACATGGGTAATATCATCAATGTTACGCAATTTGTTGATGATATCGCCGTGGTCTGCACCTTCAGGCAGATAGGCCGTAGCAAATGATCCCAGCGCACCGTGATGCACCACATATGGGTCGGTGATTGGCAATATTACGCGGGCCTGCGCTTCCCCCAGCCACTCATCCAGCAGGTCCTGCACATAAACCACGGCAGGCGTGCCATCGGCCAGGTGTTTGGGTTTCATACCGTGGTCCGCAGTGACAACAATGGCAGCACCCATGGCATCAAGCCGGGTCAGGTATTTATCAAACATCTCATAAAAAGACTTGGCCTCATCATCATCAGGCGCATATTTGTGCTGAACATAATCTGTGGTGGTCAGATACATCACATCAGGCTTCCACTCGCTCAAAATTTTGACACCCGCAGCAAACACAAACTGCGATAAATCTGCCGAATAAACTTCCGGCTGTGCCATTCCAAGCCATGTGCTGGCCTTCTCAAGACCATGCTGCGATACATTCGTGCTATCGGATTTTTCAGCTGAAAAACACATTGCGCGATCCTCATCAAACTCCAATCCCGCGCCAAGCAAAGCGCGCAGCTTGTCCTTTGCAGTAACAATCGCCACCCTCGCCCCGGCTTCATAAAATTTCGAAAACAAGGTCGGCGCGCGTAAGAACCGCACGTCGTTCATCATCACTTCTTCTTTGGTATCAGGATCGAACAGAAAATTGCCGCAGATACCATGCACATTCGGCGGCCTGCCCGTTGCGATGCTCAGATTGTTGGGGTTGGTAAAGGACGGGATTACGCTATGCGCCAAACGATCAGTGCCGGTTTCACGCATCCGCTTCAGGGTTGGCATCAACCCGTCTGCGATCGCCTTGTCCAGATATTCCGGCTCGCACCCATCCAGACATATGGCGATGGCACAGGTTTTCGGCGCCGGGTAGGTTCGCCCGTTTACCTCAACTGAATTGGTAATTGTCACTGGTATTTTTCCTTATATTTGGACGGCCAGTTTGGCGCGCTCCTGCAGTGCCTTATCAGGTGGCGCAGCATCTGGCACACCCAGTTCATGCAAGCTGTCGCGCGCGGCCTCAACGACCTTGCCCATGACATGCTCATCCATCTGTCCGATACAGCCGATACGAAAACTATCCGCCACCGTCAACTTGCCCGGATAAATGATAAAACCTTTGTCTTTCATCAATTGATAAAATTGCTCAAAGACAAAATTGCTTTCGCTCGGGCAGAAAAATGTAACAATGATCGGTGATTGCCAACGATCCTGTAACAATGTTTCAAACCCCAACTCGCGCATGCCGGCAACCAAAACATCGCGATTGCGAGTGTAGCGTTCCCCGCGCCCTTCCACACCACCTTCATCACGATGGGCACGCAACGCCTCCATAAATGCGGCAACCACATGGGTTGGCGGCGTAAAGCGCCACTGGCCGGTTTTGTTCATGGTTTGCCACTGGTCGTAAATATCCAGACTGAGCGAATGACTGTTGCCTTTTGAGGCTTCAAGTTCGCTCTTGCGCGCAATCAAAAAACCAAAACCCGGAACCCCTTCAATGCATTTATTGGCGGATGATACCAATGCTTCATAGCGAATTTCGCTGGTTTTCAACTCAATTGCCCCAAACGCACTCATCGAATCAATCAGCAATTTGCACCCTGCCGTGTAAACCGCTTGCGAAATCTCAGCTATCGGATTGAGAATACCCGAACTGGTTTCGCAATGCACAACAATCACGTGGCTGATAGCGCGATCATCACGCAACGCCCGGGCAACTTCTTCGCCACGAGGTGGCAGGTAATCGCCTTTGTGGATAACCACGTGATCACGGCCAAGGCAGCGCAGAATTTTTACAATGCGCTCGCCATAGGCACCATTGACCAGCACCAGCGTTTTTGAATCAGAAGCCAGTAAAGAAGCGAGCATCGCTTCCACCACAAAAGTTCCACTACCCTGCATCGGCACGCAATCGAATTCATTACGCCCATCATCAATCATCGCCAGCAACTCACTTCGCAATTTCGCAGTCATCGCGCGAAAATCCTCATCCCACGAGCCCCAATCGCGCAGCATGGCATTTTTCACGGCGATCGAAGTGGTGAGTGGCCCTGGGGTTAGCAGATAAGGTTCACCAGATTGAGGTGAAGCCAATTGATATTCGTGAGCATTTGCCAACATATTTCCCAGCCAGAATGTTATTAATCTGTAATCCTGCGCGCCGTTATAATTCCACTCGCAATATTAGTATAATCGATATATTCTATAAAAACATAACCTGAACTTATGGACTGTACTTATGCGCCATGCTCAACTTCGCGCCTTTCATCATGTGGCTATCCAGGGTGGATTTTCAAAAGCCGCCCGCGCCCTGGGCCTAACCCAACCTGCAATCTCTGACCAGGTGCGCAAACTGGAGGTGGAGTATGATGTTCGTTTGTTTAATCGCGACAAAAAGCAAACTTCACTCACGCGCGCTGGTGACAGGCTGCTGGAAATTACCTATCGCCTGTTTGAAGTGGAACAACTGGCGCGTGAGCTGTTGTCGCAAACCAAAACCCGTCAAACCGGCACCCTCAAGATAATTGCCGATTCCGCCATCCATATGCTGCATATTCTGGGCGCATTCAGAATTCACTACCCTCTTATCGAAGTATCTTTGCAGGTAGGTAATTCACAAGATGTCCTCGAGCAGTTAAGCGCTTATCATTGCGATATTGGCGTGCTGGGAGAATTGCCCCGGACAAAGGAATTTGACGCTATAAACCTTGGCGCTACAAGTCTGGTGGCGTTTACTTCAAAAGCCCAGGCCAAAAAACTTGCACCCGATGGTTCAATGACCATGCAGCAACTGGCCTCCAGCCAACTGGTATTGCGTGAACCCGGCTCAAAAACACGCGCAAAACTGGAACGCCATGCCCGTTCGATGGGTATCGCAATATCAACGCAGATTGTTGTTGAAGGTCGCGAGGCCGTGCGCGAAATTGTTGCAGCTGGCGGTGGGGTGGCAATTGTATCGCGCGCTGAATTCACCCCCGACCCGCGTCTGGTTAAAATAGAGATATCCGATGCCGATATTCAGATGGAAGAAGCACTGGTTTGCCTGCATGAGCGCCGTGACAGCAAGCTCATCCGCCTGTTTATGAACAAGGCGCAACAGATAATGGCTGATAAATCAAAAAACTAACGCAAAACGCAACAAAAACCGATTGCCGAATTTACAAACCCTATGTTAAGCAGGTCTCTGATTTTTCCTTTGAAAAGGCCTCCCAATGTCCAGAACAGTCTATGTAAACGGTGAATTTCTGCCGGAAGAAGATGCCAAAATCTCCGTATTTGACCGAGGATTTCTATTTGCCGACGCCGCCTATGAGGTTTTTCCTGTTCTGGATGGCGGTATTGTCGACGCCGACGCCCACCTTGCCCGCCTCGCACGCTCCCTGGATGAACTGGACTTCCCCGCGCATTATACACCCGACGAATATCTGCCGGTGCTAAAGACCCTGGTGAGAAACAACAAACTGCACGAAGGTCTGATTTATATGCAGGTAACCCGTGGTGCCCAGGACCGCAGTTTTAACTTTCCAAAAAATGCCGACCCAACCGTTGTGATGTTCACCCAGCAAGATACTATTGCTGACGACCCGGTGGCCAAAACCGGAATAACCGTCATCACCGTGCCCGACATTCGCTGGCAGCGCTGCGACATCAAAACCGTTGCCCTGCTGCCCGCCTGCCTCGCCAAAGCCGAAGCCTCAAGGCGCGGTGCAGATGATGCCTGGCTGGTGGATGATGAGGGGTTCATCACCGAAGGCAGTTCCAACAACGCTTATATTATTACCAAAGATAATAAGGTTGTAACCCGCCACCTGTCCAAAGCCATTCTGCATGGCATCACCCGCGTATCCGTTTTAAGCCTGATTTCCCAAACCAACCTGGAACTGGAAGAGCGCCCCTTCACCATCGAAGAGGCAAATGGGGCTATTGAGGCTTTTTCCACCTCCGCATCCGCCTTTGTCATGCCGGTCGTCTCCATCAACGGTAATAAAATCGCCGATGGAAAACCAGGACCCCATGCAATGGTGCTACGCAAACTCTGCCTTGAGGCAGCAAGGCAGTCAGCGGCAGAAACCCCGGCCCTCAGCCCGCGACACCGGATCAAGAAACGGTCATCTTGAGACATTTCAAGATTTAATGTTATTTAATAGTAATTTACTAGGCTTATTTAATGTAGTAGTTCAAGTTAAATCACTTGTCTGATCGCCACTTCCAGTTTCTCGACAATTTCTCCCACGTGGCGCTCTTCCATAATAAACGGTGGCGCCAATAATACGTGATCGCCCTTCACGCCATCAATCGTGCCGCCCATCGGATAACAAATCAGCCCCGCATCAAATGCCGCCTGTTTGAGTTTTTTATGAATACCCAAATCCGAATCAAAAGGTAGTTTTGTTTCCCGCTCCGCAACAAATTCAAGCCCGATAAACAATCCGCGCCCGCGAATATCGCCAACATTGGGATGCTGCCCAAACCTCGAAATCAATTCGCTGGTGAGTTTTTTTCCCATCTCATTTACCCGCGTCAGCAGCCCGCGTTCAATAATTGCATTAACAACAGCTTTTGCGGTGGCACAGGCAAGCGGATGGCCCATATAGGTATGGCTGTGCTGAAAAAACCCGCTACCATTTTCAAATGCCTGATAGATTTTGGCCGTACAAAGCGTTGCCCCAATCGGCTGATAACCGGCCCCAAGCCCCTTGGCGATTGTTATAATATCGGGAACAATCTCCTCCTGTTCGCTGGCAAATAGAGTGCCCGTGCGCCCCATGCCACACATTACCTCATCAAGAATAAGCAAAACACCATAGCGGTCGCAGATTTCACGAATGCGTTTGAAATAGCCTTTAACTGCCGGCACCGCCCCTAATGTTGCCCCAACCACGGTTTCCGCCATAAATCCCATGACTTTGTGCGGGCCGATTTCCAGTATCTGGCTCTCCAGCTCATTGGCCACCCGCTGGCCATATTCGAATTCACTCTCACCGTCTTTTTGGTCACGATAGGCAAAACACGGCGCAATATGACTGGTTTCTATCATCAGCGGCGCAAACGGCGCTCTGCGCCACTCATTGCCGCCTGCTGCCAGCGCCCCCAGCGTATTGCCGTGAAAACTCTGCCGACGGGCGATCAGGTGACAACGTTCCCCTTCACCGATTTCCAGATAATATTGCCGCGCCATCTTGATAGCAGCTTCAACCGCCTCTGATCCGCCATTGACTAAAAACACCCGATCAATGCCCTCAGGAGCATTGGCAATCAGCAAATCAGCCAGCCCTTCGGCAGCCTCACTGGTAAAAAATCCCGTATGGGCAAAGGCCAGTTTATTCGCCTGTGCATTGATTGCGGCGATAATTTCCTCATCCCCATGCCCCAGACAAGACACAGCCGCCCCGCCCGACCCGTCAAAATAGCGTTTGCCGGTGGTATCAACCAGATAACAGCCTTCACCGCCAACAGCAGTTGGCAATAAAGATTTCGTGTGGCGGGGAAAAACATGGCTCATTGCGCTTGTCCTGATCATATTTGCTGTAAATTATAATGCATGGCGAGTTGGCAGGTGCCAGCAAAATATGTCAGGTTGTTCTCATATTCATTAGAAACCATATGTCCGGGGAGAACACCTATGGCTTTGAGAATTCCAAATTCTGTTATTATCGTCCTCATGGCACTCTTGTGGCCAGCCGCTACAAATGCCCAGGAAAAGCCGGATAACTCCGCCCCAACCCGGGCTGCAGACAATTTTGTCGGTCGAACTCTGGATGCCCCGGTCAACACCAGGCCCATTGCAGAAAAATTCTGGTGGTCTGACGACTGGTTTGATAAAGGCATTTTGGAAGTACCTGATAATTACGAAACCATCGAACGCTCCGTCAGTTATACCAATGAAGAAGACGGCACTGATGTGCCAGCCATCATTTACCGCCCGAAAAAAGAAGGCAAATACCCCGCAGTCCTGTTTCAACACGGCAGGCGCGGCCTGGATGATTTAGCCCAGCGCCTTGCCCGGCGCATGGCCGCACGCGGTTTCATCGTACTGGCCCCCAATGTATATGAAGCGCGCTTCATTGAACGCTGGCCGATCGAACACGACCCCGCCACCGAGGGCGATGTTAATGCCGGTGTTGATTTTCTGCTTGCCCAACCTGATGTTTCCACCTCCAAAATCTGCCTTTATTCCCACACCCGTGGCGGCTATTATACTTTGAAAGTAGCCGTATCCTACGAACGTCAGCAAAAGGACGTCGCCTGTTACGTGACATTTTATCCGCACTGGCAAAATCCCAACGCTCCCGAACCCCTGCAGGTTTACCGCTACGCTAAAGAACTCGATTCTCTGGACATCCCCGTTTTGGCCTTTATCGGTGAATATGAGCAATACCAGCGCCGCCGCTCGATTGAGACTGCTGTATTGTTCATGAAGGAGGCCGGTAAAGATGTGCGCCTGATTGTTTATCCCGGTGTCGGGCGCGGTTTTGATTTTCGCCCGCCCACTGTGCGAACCTTCGCCGATGATCTGGCCACCAAAGACTCAAACATGCGCTCTGCCGCTTTCATGAAAAAGCATCTTGCCCAATGGGAGAAGAAGTAGTTTGTGTAACTTCCATAATTTAGCGACATTTAGCTGGACATTTGAATTCTCAGGCGATACATACGCGCGAAGCTTTGCAGGCGGGGTCAACTGCAAATATGTGGATATATTCACATTAACTTGAAATTTGTTCGCTTGCCTGCTTTGCTGTTGTGCAAAGGGGTTCGTGAAGTGAGTCGGACCAATAAACAAATAAGGAATGCAAGTGCCAGATACATTCGCCAAAGTCGCAGAAATCATAGCAGATACCAGTGAAATTCCGGTTGAAGACATTACCCCGGAAAGCCACACCATCGACGATCTGGGCATCGACAGCCTTGATTTCCTCGACATTGTGTTTGCCGTTGATAAAGAATTCGGTATTAAAATTCCGCTCGAGAAGTGGACTCAGAATGTTAATGACGGCAATGCGACCACAGAGGAATATTTCGTTATGAAAAACCTTTGCGCAAAAATCGATGAACTCATCGAAGCCAAAGCCTGACCCTGCCGGTATTTTTCGTTCTAACCTTTAGAAACATCACCTGCCATGCAGCTTGAGTATTTCCAGATGATTGACGCCATCAGCGAAGTCAATCTTGACGAAAAATTCCTCAAAGCCCATTCAACTGTTCCTGATGAAAGCCCTGTATTTGAGGGCCATTTTCCCGGAAACCCGCTGGTGCCGGGTGTTTTGATGATTGAAACCATGGCCCAGGCCTCAGGTATCATGATCATGCACACCATTGATTTTGCCAAAATACCCCTGCTGGCCGGCGTGAAGAACGCCAAGTTTCGCGATTTTGTCGGGCCTGGCACAAAACTGGATATTACAGCTGAATTTGAACATGAAGGTTCCGGCTTCGCAGTGATGAATGCCCAATTACATGTCGAAGGCAAACGCATCGCCAATGCCCAGCTCACATATACCATTATGCCATTTCCCAGCGAGAAGTTGCAAAATATGATCAAAGATCAGGTGGCAGACATGAAAAAAGCAGCACTTGCCGGTTGATTTATCAGCGCTGCTCCTGCAACATCGTTCCAGCCACACGGATGCATATCAAGAGAAGATTTGTTGCTGATTTTCCTCACATAATCCAACAACAGTAAAAATTAACACACGGAAATAAACGGGTTTATGAGCATGACCAAAAACAACCGTGAAGTCTGGATTACCGGAATTGGCCTTGTATCATGTTTTGGCGAAGGGGCAGCCCATCACTGGCAGGTTTTAGGTGGTGACAGCACCCCCATACCCATCCAGGAAAAAGAACTATATGCACCCTATACAGTCCACCCCCTGCCGGAAATGGACTGGTCCAAGCAGATACCGCGCCGTGGTGATCAGCGTCAGATGGAGAACTGGCAGCGCCTTGGAACCTATACAGCAGGTCTTGCCCTGGATGATGCAGGCGTCAAGGAAAACGACGAAATGGTGTCCGCAATGGATCTCGTTGTTGCCGCTGGTGGCGGTGAACGCGATATTGATTCTGACCGCCAGATTCTGGGCGAAGCCATCAACCACAAAGACCGCGACAAACTGCTGATTGAGCGCCTGCCCAACGATCTTCGTCCTACTTTGTTTCTGGCACAATTGTCTAACCTGTTGGCTGGCAACATCTCAATTGTCCACAAGGTAACCGGTTCTTCACGCACCTATATGGGTGAAGAAAACGCCGGTGTTACAGCAATCGAAAATGCCGTAGCCCGCATCTCTGCCGGTCAAAGTACCCAGGCCCTTGTCGGCGGCGCCTATAATGCCGAACGCCCGGACTTGCTGTTAATTCAGGAATTGGGCCATTACCTCTCTCAAAATTCCGGCGAAGCGATTATCAAGCGCCTTAAACAAACTCAAGGCGGCATTGTTCCAGGAACCGCCAGTGCATTTTTAGTGATTGAAGATGCCGATTTTGCGCGCAAACGCGGCGCAGAACCTTACGCCAAAATCAGCGGGGTTGCTTCTGATCTGGGGAAACGCGACCCGCAAAAAACTATCCCCCGCGTCGCTTCAATCCTTGAAAAAACCGGCGCTGACAAAAAAACCATCGATGGCATTATTTCCTGCGCTTCGGGCGTAAAAGACATCAGTGAACTTGAAATGGTATTTCTCGCAGAAAAATTTGGTCCGCAAATTCCCATTCGTTTTCTGACATCAATGTTTGGCAATTCCATTGAAGGCAATTTTCCCTCAAGCATAGCGCTAGCCGCCATGGCATTGAAAAATAATAAATTCTACCCGCAATTTGAACAGGCAGAACAACCAGCGAGCGGTGAACCATCTTCCATATTGGTGACATCATTCGGTCACCGCTTTGGTGAAGGAATGGCCCTGGTGGAAAAAACCTAGGAGACTGACATGTCCTCAAAATACCTCGATCATAAAGGCCGCCCTGTCATCGTAGTAACAGGAATGGGCACGCTGACATCGCTGGGCCGTGGTAAAAAAGACAATTGGGATGCAGTAATCGCGGGAAAATCAGGCGTAAAGGAAATTACCCGCTTTCCCACTGATGGATTAAACACCCGAATCGCGGGAACTGTCGATTTTATGGATACCGAAGAAATCTCCGCACCGGAAATTTCTTACGCCATGGCCGAGGCCACAGCTGAGGAGGCCCTTGCAGAAGCCGGTTTTGGCAGTGAAGGTTTTCCAGGCCCGCTATATTTTGCGGCTCCCCCGGTGGAGATGGAATGGCAGCATCGCTTTACCCTGATGGATGAAAACAAAGACGCTGAGCCCGGGTATAAACAGTTACTGGAAGCAGCGCGCGCCAAACGCCATATCCACATGCATTTGCTCGTACAGATTGGCGGCATTGCCTATCGCCTTGCGGAAAAATTTGACACCAAAGGCCTGCCGATTTCCTTATCAACCGCCTGCGCATCGGGTGCCACATCCATTCAGCAGGGCATGGAGGCCATTAGACGCGGCGATACTGAAGCAGCATTATGCGTCGCTTCCGATGGCTCCGTCACCTCTGAAGGCCTCATCAGGTTTTCATTGCTCTCAGCCTTGAATACCCAGAATGAAGAGCCTCAAAAAGCTTCCAAGCCGTTTTCGAAGGACCGTAGCGGTTTTGTTATGTCTGAGGGTTCGGCTGCCCTTGTGCTGGAAACCCTTGAACACGCCACCAATCGCGGCGCCAAAATTCAGGGCGTTATTCGTGGCGTTGGCGAAAAGGCCGATAAATTTCATCGCACCCGTTCAAGCCCCGATGGCATTCCGGTAATCACCGCCATTAGCCGCGCCCTTGATGATGCAGGTCTGGCAGGCAAACCAGTTGACTATATCAACGCCCACGGCACTTCCACACCGGAAAATGACCGCATGGAATATAACAGCCTGCACTCGGTATTTGGCGATGATATTTCATCCATTCCCATTTCATCAAATAAATCGATGATTGGCCACACATTGACGGCAGCAGGCGCAGTGGAAGCGGTATTTTCGTTTATGACCATGCAAAACGGCAAAATTCCACCAACCATAAACTATGACAATCCTGACCCTGACATTCCTCTGGACGTCGTTCCCCATGTTAGCCGCGATGCGCAGGTGAACACGGTATTATCCAATTCCTTCGGCTTTGGTGGCCAGAATGCCTGTCTGGTATTTGGCTCAGATGTAGTGTAGTCACGGCACTGTCATTTTTGAATTTCAGCAATTAAACAGGGGCATTGATTTGCGCGCTTTACAACTCGTTTCAGATAAAAACGTCACCGTTACCGATATCGACGCCCCACCTGCGCCCGGCGAAGGTGAAGTGCAGTTGAAAATAAAGGTCGTTGCCCTCAACCATATCGATGTATGGGGCTGGCGCGGCATGGCTTTTACCCAGCGCAAATTGCCCATGACTGTGGGAGCGGAAGCTTCCGGCGAAGTGGTGGCCGTTGGCCCCGGTGTGAGCACGCTTAAAACCGGGCAACTGGTTTCAATCTACGGCGCGCCTACCTGTGGCACTTGTTTGCCCTGTCGTGAGGGTCGCGACAATCACTGCGAACACCCGGCCGGTGTGCATGGTTTTCACCTTGATGGCTTTGCACGTGAACTTGCAAACATGCCCGCTCGAAACTGCATCCGCGCACCTGTGGGGCTTGATGATATTTGCGCCGCACTCGCTCCGGTTACCTTTGCCACCTGCGAACATATGCTGTTTGATAATGCCAAACTGAAATCGGGTGAAACGGTTCTTATTCATGCCGGTGGTTCCGGCATCGGTTCTGCCGCCATTCAGTTAGCCAAGGCCATTGGCTGCACTGTCATCACCACCGTTGGTTCTGATGATAAAATAGAAAAATGCAAAGAACTTGGTGCCGACCACGTCATCAATTACCGCGAAGATCGTTTTGAAGGCCGCGTGCGCAAAATCACCAAAAAACGCGGTGTTGATGTGGTTTTTGAGCACGTTGGCAAAGACACCTGGGCTGGTTCAATGTTATGCATGCGCCCCGGCGGCAGGCTGGTTACTTGCGGTTCCACCAGTGGTGTATCCGCAGAAACAAATCTGATGATGTTGTTCCAGCGCCAGCTACGCCTGATCGGTTCATTTGGTTGCCGTATGAGCAATATTACTGACGCCATGGAAAAAATGTCCAAGGGTATCGTTAAGCCTGTAGTCGATTCACAAATTGAATTCGGCGAACTGGCCAGCGCCCTGGAACGCATGCAAAATCGCAAAGTCTTTGGCAAAATTATCATGCGTGTGAACTAAAGCTGCTCTGGGCCATATGGAAAAAATAATCCGAAAAACCATCATCGCGCTCAGAAATTTCCGCGACTGGACCATTGCCCAATGGTTCTTTTCGTTTATGTGGTTTCTCAAATTGTTCCCGGCCGACACCGCCATCAATACCACCGAGAAATTTGGCCGATTTCTCGGCATGAAATTCTCACGCACCAAAGTCGCCCGCAAAAATCTCAAACTTTCGTTCCCGCAAAAATCCGACGACGAAATCGAACAAATTTTGAGCGATATGTGGGGAAACCTGTCACGCACCGCTGCTGAATATGCCTATCTCGATAAAATATTCGATTTTGATGACAATAATCCCACTGAGGGACGTTTTGAAATTGCCGGGGTAGAAAATTTCCGCAAGCTGCTGGAAACCAAAGGCACGGCAATTTGTTTCACAGCCCATACCGGCAACTGGGAACTGCTGCCGGTGGGTTCTGCCGCCTATGGCGTCAACATCACCGCCCTTTTTCGTGCACCAAATAACCGCTATATCGCCGAGCGCGTAATGGCCGCTCGCACTACAGGCTCGGGCCATCTGGTGCCATCTAAAGCAGGTGCCGCCTGGGCGCTGGCCGGACTAATGGATGAGGGCAAAAAAGTTGGCCTGCTGGTCGACCAGTATTATGCCGGTAAAGGCGTGCCGATTGAATTTTTTGGCCGCAAAACAAAAGCCAACCCTTTGCTGGCCAAGCTTGTGCGCCAATATGATTGCCCGGTTTTCCCAGCCCGCACCATCCGCCTGCCCGGTGGCCGCTTTCGCCTCGAAGTCCAGCCCCCGTTAGATATTCCGCGCAATAAAGAGGGTGATATAGACACCCGGGCACTGACACAAAAAGTAAGCGATGTTGTGGAAGAGTGGGTGCGCGAATATCCTGAACAATGGCTGTGGCTGCACAAACGCTGGCGTTAGCCACAGTATTGACAATCCCGTCACCTGTGAAATCATGCGCCAATGCACGACCTGCAAAGCCAAATAACAAATCGCATCGAAGATGCCCGCGAAGATCTGGTAGCACTCACTATTGATCTGGTGCGCTTCCCCACCATCAATCCACCCGGTGAAGCTTATGCACCCTGCGCGCATTATATCGGCAATCGCCTGGCAAAATCAGGTTTTGACATCACCTATATTCGCGGCGAAGATACGCCCGGTGACAGCGATCAATATCCGCGCACAAATGTTATTGCGCGACGTGAAGGGAAAACCCCCGGCCCTACCGTTCATTTCAATTCTCATATTGATGTGGTTATTGCCGGAGAAGGCTGGAGCTTTGACCCGTTTGCGGGAACTGTCCAGGACGGCAGGATTTACGGGCGCGGCACCTGCGACATGAAAGGCGGCCTGGCCACTTCAATCATCGCCGCCGAAGCCTATATTCGCGCCAACCCGGATTTCCCCGGCGCAATCGAAATATCCGGTACGGTAGATGAAGAAACCGGCGGCTTTGGCGGCGTTGCCTATCTGGCTTCAAAGGGTCTCTTTTCCAAACCGCGTGTTGACCATGTCATCATCCCCGAACCCTTGAACAAAGACCGTATCTGTCTGGGCCATCGCGGCGTTTGGTGGGCACAAATTGAAACCAAAGGCCGCATCGCCCACGGCTCCATGCCATTTCTGGGCGATTGCGCCGTGCGCCACATGGGGGCGGTAATGGAGGCATTTGAAAATGACCTGTTCCCCAAACTCGCCAAAAAACGCACCGATATGCCGGTGGTGCCAAAAGGCGCCAGACAATCCACTATGAATTTCAATTCCATCCACGGTGGCGAAACCGACGATTTTGACGGCCTGCCCGCCCCCAATGTCCCCGACAGTTGCAAACTCACCATCGACCGCCGGTTTCTGATTGAAGAAGATATTGACGAAGTAAAAGCCGAAGTAATCGATATCCTGGAAGCGCTGAAATCCTCCCGCGATAAATTCGACTACACCATCGAAGATATTATGGAAGTTTTGCCGATCATGAGCGAGCGCGATGCGCCGGTGTCAAATGCAGTAGCTGAAGGCATCCGCCAGGTTTTTGGTAAAGACCCCCAATATATTATTTCACCAGGCACCTATGACCAAAAACACATTTCACGCATCGGCCATCTGCACGACTGCATTGCCTACGGCCCCGGCATCCTTGACCTGGCCCACCAGCCCGATGAATTTATCATTATCGAAGACATGATTGAATCGGCAAAAGTCATGGCATTTGCCTTACATCAATTGCTGACAATGCCCAAATAAAGCGCTACACTTTTACCCAATGACGCGATAAGCGCCTTCATGCAAAGGGAGACAAGTCATGAGATATTTCAAACCATCCACAAAAATAATCGCAACCAGCGCCCTTACCTTGATGTTGACAGGTGCCGCCCTTCAACTGGCAATGACCGGCGCATCACTTGCCCAGATGAAAAACTCCATCACCCTTGGCATGGCCCTTTAGCCGCCGCACCTTTACCCGACCGCCGGTG
>JAKISV010000046.1 GCA_021648425.1 Rhizobiaceae bacterium | reverse complement strand
CTCACCCCCATGCGCCCGGCAGTGGAAGAAGTGCGTGACTGGCTAATCAATCAGATGCGGGTAGACCAGAAAAACCTGACGGCAATTTTGAAAGCAAATCGGAATATTGTTTGAAGGCGAAGTTTGTAACTGTCGGCTTTGTGCAAACTTGTTGCGCAAATTTTTAAATAGCATAATGGTTTTGGTGTTTAGATTGTTAATCTGCAACGCAATATTGCTTTTTTGGGACAACCCTTATGCCACTTTCTGCAAATCGAGATGTTTTTATAACCTGCGCCGTCACCGGTTCAGGCGATACTACCCAACGCTCTGACAAGGTGCCGGTGACGCCGCAGGAAATCGCGGATGCGGCTATAGATGCGGCAAACGAAGGAGCGGCGATCGCTCATATTCACGTGCGTGACCCAAAGAGCGGCGCACCGGCGCGCGATCTGCATTTGTATAAACAGGTCGTAGAGTTGATTGCGCAATCGGGTGTTGATGTTGTCTTGAACCTTACTGCGGGCATGGGCGGAGATCTGACACTGGGTTCGGCGGAAAACCCGTTGCCACCAAACCCATCTGGCACCGACATGGCGGGAGCAACTGAACGGCTTTTGCATGTACGCGAATTGCTGCCGGAAATCTGCACGCTGGATTGTGGCACAATGAATTTTGGTGAGGGCGATTATGTGATGACCAATACGCCTTCAATGCTGTGTGAAATGGCCGGGCAAATCCAAAGCCTTGGTGTGCGTCCTGAAATTGAGGTATTTGACAGCGGCCATCTGGTATTGGCGAAATGGCTGAAGGAACAGGGCCTGATTGACGACCCGGTGGTTATTCAGCTTTGCATGGGCATCCCCTGGGGAGCGCCTGATGACATTTCCACTTTCAACGCACTTGTGCAAAATCTACCTGAAGGCTGGATATTTTCTGCGTTCTCCATTGCACGCAATCAGATGCCCTATGTTGCACTTGCGGCGCTTGCTGGCGGTAATATTCGTGTCGGGCTGGAGGATAATATCTGGCTCGAAAAAGGAAAACTCGCAACCAATGGCGAGCTGGTTAAAAAGGCTGCCTTCATTGCGCGAACAATGGGCTACAATATTTTGTCGCCACAAGATGTGCGAGAAAAACTCAAGCTGCAAAAGCGCTGGGGGAAATAATGGGTTCAATAAGCAAGGTTGCTGTAATTGGTGGCGGGGTAATTGGCGGTGGCTGGATTGCGCGTTTTTTGGAAAATGGCATTGATGTAAATGTCTTTGATCCTGATAAAGATGCCAGGAAGAAGATCGATGCGGTGTTGGAAAATGCAGCCCTTGCTGCTGAAAATCTCATGGATGCGCCGCGCATGCCAATGGGAATTCTGCGTTATTGCCAATCGGTTGAAGAGGCCGTGGCCGATGTTGGCCTGATTGCCGAAGCCGTGCCGGAACGGCTTGAACTTAAACAATCGGTATATAAACAAATAGAGGCGGGTGCTTTGAAAGAGGCAATCATTGCTTCTTCCACTTCCGGCATATTGCCCACGCAACTGCAACAGGGGCTGGAGCATCCCGAACGCTTGTTGGTGGCTCACCCGTTTAATCCGGTATACCTATTGCCGCTGGTGGAGTTGGTTGGGGGCGAACAAACCAGTGCGCAAACTATTGAGGCTGCAAAACAGTTTTACCAAAGCCTTGGCATGCGTCCATTGCATGTGCGCAAAGAGATTGAGGCCTTTATTGCTGATCGCCTGCTGGAGGCCGTGTGGCGTGAATCTTTGTGGCTGGTAAAAGATGGTGTTGCCACTACTGAAGAAATTGACGATGCAATTCGTTATGGGTTTGGACTGCGCTGGGCACAAATGGGATTGTTTGAAACCTACCGCATAGCTGGTGGCGAAGCGGGTATGCGCCATTTTATCAAGCAGTTTGGCCCCTGCCTTCAATGGCCCTGGTCAAAATTGACCGATGTGCCGGAACTTAGCGATGAGCTTACTGAAAAAATCGCAGATCAGTCAGACAAACAATCCGGCCAATATTCTATTCGCCAACTGGAGCGTATTCGGGATAATAATCTGGTGGGAATTTTGAAGGCATTGAAAGCCAACAATTGGGGGGCGGGTAAAACCCTGGCTGAATATGAAAATAGACTGAATACAAATTCCGGAGATAAATAGATGGATTTTGGCCTGTCCAGCGAACAGCAGATGATTGTAGATACGGTGAGGAGCTTCGTTGAAAAAGAGCTTTATCCCCATGAGGCGGCTGTTGAAAAGTCCGGTTCAGTGCCGTGCGAACTGGGTCGTGAGATTGCTGATAAATGTAAAAGTCTGGGATTTTTTGCAGCCAATATGCCTGAAGATATCGGCGGTGGCGGATTAAACCATCTCGATTTCACTCTGCTTGAACGCGAACTGGGCAGGGCTTCCATGGCGCTTAGTGTTTTTTTTGGCAGGCCTTCAGGGATTTTGCTGGCCTGTGTCGATGAGCAGCGTGAAAAATATCTGCTGCCTGCGGTGCGTGGTGAAAAGTTTGATTGTCTGGCGATGAGTGAGCCTGAAGCGGGCTCTGATATTCGCGGAATGAAATGTACGGCAAGGCCCAATGGCGATGACTGGATTATCAACGGTTCCAAACATTTTATCTCTCATGCTGACATTGCAGATTTTGCCATCGTCTTTGTAGCGACAGGTGAAGAACAAACGCCACGCGGCAACAAAAAGAAAATCACCTGTTTTCTGGTTGACCGAGATACTGCGGGGTTTGAAATTTCGCCAGGTTATCAGTCGGTTTCTCACAGTGGTTATCAGAACTGCATCTTGACTTTCGACGACTGCCGCGTCCCTTCGGCACAAATTCTGGGGGAACTTCATCGTGGCTTTGATATTGCTAACGAATGGCTTTATGGCACCAGGCTAACGGTAGCGGCAAGCTGTGTTGGCCGTGCCAGGCGGGTATTTGATTATGCCCTTAATCAGGCAGCGGAGCGAAAACAGTTCGGCCAGAAAATTGGCCGCTTTCAAGGGGTTTCTTTTAAACTTGCCGACATGATTACGCAGATAGACGGGGCTGATTTGCTGACACTTTCCGCTGCATGGCACCTTGATGAGGGTAAACCGGCCAACCGTGCGATTGCCAGCGCCAAACTTCACGCCAGCGAAATGCTGGCGATGGTAACGGATGAAGCCATCCAGATATTTGGCGGTATGGGCCTGATGGATGATTTGCCGCTGGAGCGTTTCTGGCGCGATGCGCGCGTGGAGCGCATCTGGGACGGGACTTCGGAAATTCAACGGCATATTATCTCGCGCGATCTATTGCGCCCGCTGGGCTGTTAGGAACGATGACCCGCTCGCTCAACCGTTTGTTGCGCCCAAAAACCATTGCGGTCATCGGCGGCAGTGAAGCTGCGGCGGTGATTGAACAATGTCTGGCCATCGGCTTTGAGGGTGAATTGTGGCCGGTTCACCCGACAAAAACTGAAGTTCATGGCCGACGTGTTTATCACTCCGTTGAAGAACTTCCTTCTGCTCCTGATGCTGCATTCGTAGCCGTTAATCGCGATCAAGCCATTAAAGCTGTGCGGCAATTAAGCGGGATTGGGGCGGGAGGAGCGATTTGTTATGCGGCAGGATTTAGCGAAACAAACGCGGAAGGTGAAGATTTGCAAGCCGCTTTAGTTGAAGCTGCAGGCGAGATGACGCTTATCGGCCCCAATTGTTATGGTCTGCTTAATTATATCGATGGGATTGCGCTGTGGCCCGACCAGCATGGTGGCATAAAATTGAATGAGGGTGCCACCGGCGTTGCTATCATTACCCAGTCTTCAAACATTGCCATTAATTTGTCGATGCAACGGCGTGGTTTGCCGGTTTCTTTTATTCTGACTGCTGGAAATCAGGCGCAAACCGGCCTGTCGCAAATGGCGCTGGCCTTGCTTGATGACCCTGCGGTCACTGCCCTTGGCCTGCATATTGAGGGTTTTGACAGCATAAAGGGTATGGAAGAAGTGGCGTTGAAATCCAGGACGCTGCAAAAACCTGTTGTCGCTTTGAAAATCGGGCGCAGTACCAAAGCGCGCGAAGCGGCGTTTACACATACCGCATCTCTTGCGGGTTCGCATGTCGCGGCAGATGCGTTTCTCAGGCGTATTGGCATTGGGCAGGTAAGTTCTCTGCCTTCATTTCTTGAAGCGCTGAAACTACTGCATGTTCACGGGCCGTTGGATGGCTATAATATTTCTTCAATGAGCTGTTCAGGTGGGGAAGCCAGCCTGATGGCGGATGCCTGCCATGGGCGGAGAACGGGTTTTCCCGATCTTTCGAAAACCCAGATAAAAGCGATAAGCGATGTTCTGGGCTCGAAGGTGACAATCGCCAACCCGCTTGATTACCACACGTATATCTGGGGTGAACGCGATGCGCTCGAAGCGGTATTCAGCGGAATGTTGAATGGTGGCTTTAGTCTCAACTTTCTCATTCTTGATTATCCTCGTGCCGATCGCTGTAATGATGGAGACTGGCGCATGCCTACGGATGCACTGGTGGCAGCAGCGCGCAAAACCGGTGCGAAAACGGCTGTTATATCTACGCTTCAGGAAAATATCAGTGAAGCACAGGCAATGGTGTTGATTGACCAGGGTGTAGCACCCATGCTTGGAATTAATGAGACACTGGATGCAATCGAAGCTGCGGCTGAAATCGCAGAAGCCTGGAAAAAGCGTGTGATGCCAGGTGTTGAAACCATTTTGGTCAACTCCTCAATGCATGATTTCATACCTGATGAAGCAAGGGCAAAACAAATATTGTCCAGCCACTCAATTTTAGTTCCAAAAGGGAATAAATCAGCCAGCATTAAAACCATTATTAAAGATGCTGAAAAAATAGGTTTTCCGGTTGTACTCAAGGCCCTCGGGCTTGCCCATAAAAGCGAGCGCAATGGCGTTATACTTGATTTGGGTGATGGTGCCGCTGTGGGTCGCGGCGCCAACGAACTCAAGAAAATCAGTGATGAACTTTATGTGGAACAACAGATAGTCGATGGTATATTTGAACTGCTGATTGGCCTGTCTTACGATGAGCAATTCGGGCTGGTAATGACTCTTGCCACCGGCGGTGTAATGGTGGAAGTTTTTGCCGACAGCCAAACTTTGCTGTTGCCCTTCGACGAAAGTGCTGTTGAAGAGGCATTGCGGCAGCTAAAAAGTGCTGTATTTTTTAATGGTTTTCGCGGTGGTGCAAAAGCTGACCTTGTTGCTACAATCGCAACGGTGATGGCGGTTCAGGATTTCGCATTGAAGAATGCCGACAACCTGATTGAGCTGGATATCAACCCATTGATTGTTCGCCCTGCGGGCAAAGGTGCAATTGCTGCGGATGCACTGATTAAGTTCAGGAGAGAGATAAAATGAGTGATGTAGTTTCAACAAAAAGACAAGGTGGCATTCTCGAAGTTACCCTGGATCGCCCGAAAGCCAATGCCATTGATTTGGCAACCAGCAGATTAATGGGCGAAACGTTTCGCGAATTTCGTGATGATGACAGTTTACGTGTGGCAATTGTTAAAACTGCCGGCGATCGGTTTTTCTGTGCCGGGTGGGACTTGAAGGCTGCTGCCGATGGTGACGCTGTAGATGGTGATTATGGCGTTGGGGGTTTTGGCGGTTTGCAGGAATTGCGTAATCTCAACAAGCCGGTCATTGCTGCGGTGAGCGGTATGGCTGTTGGTGGCGGTTTTGAACTGGCTCTTGCCTGCGATCTGATTTATGCCGCTGACCATTCAGCTTTTGCGTTGCCGGAAATCAAGGCTGGAACGCTGGCTGATGCCGCAACCCTCAAACTGCCACGGCGTATCCCCTATCACGTGGCGATGGAAATGCTGCTCACCGGCCGCTGGATGGATGTTGAGGAGGCGTCGCGCTGGGGGTTGGTGAATGAAGTCCTGCCAAAAGAGAAACTGGATGAGCGCGTTTGGGAAGTTGCCCGACAACTGGAAGCGGGGCCTCCTTTGGTATTTGCAGCCATTAAAGAAGTGGCACGCGAAACAGAGGCAATGAAATTTCAGGACGCCCTTAACCGCATAACAAAACGCCAGTTTGCAACAGTGGATATTCTTTATGGCAGTGAAGACGGGCTTGAGGGCTTTAAAGCATTTTCGCAAAAGCGGGAGCCGGTCTGGAAAGGAAAATAGCTGCCTGATTAAAACAGGTTGAGATTACCGATTTCACGCAACAATTTGCGATGTATCGCCCGCTCAAAACCATCATAATCAGCAGCGCTTTCAACAAATGCGTTTTGGCCGCCAATTACCAGATCCGCAAAATAGGTGTTTAGCAGTTCGTAGCTTCCCGTAACTGCCAGGGCATTGATGATAATGCCTCTTTCCAGCACTTTGTCACGGGTACGCTCAGGTGAGTAGTTTACATTGTTGGGGCCATCGCCAACGATATCAATTACATTACGCGATGCGCTAAACGGTGCTGAACTGATCAGCTCTGAAGAAAATTCCAATGCGCCGCCAATATCTGTGGCACCTCCTTTGTAACGCCGCGTCATGCGTGAGATGCGGGCGGCCAGTTGGGCAAGGTCCAGTGCATTTGCCAGGCGCAGCCAATCAACCTTGATTTCCTGCTCCTGAAAGCCCGACCATTGTATAACGGCAATCGCGATAGCACCATGGGAACCGGCAGAAATCGCCTGGGCCACATCGGGTGATAAAAATGTTTTTGCCAGACCAGCGCGCATCAATTCATATTCATTGGCATCGACACTGGCGGAAACATCGAGTGAAATTACCAGCAGCATATCAACACCGGTGCCAGCGCGGCTTGATTGTGTTTTTTGGGAAACAATCAGAGTTGCGATAATTGTTAAAAAAGCTATCGACCAAAAGAGCGCTGTTAATTTCGCTTTCATGCTCTCAGCGTAGCACAGGAGTTGGATTTGTGAAGGAGTTTGAAATCAGTGCCAGCATGATTGGGATTACATTGCATCAATATCGCGAATGGAATAGTCCTTGTTTAATTCACGGTGTGCGGTCCTAACACGGTATCGATAAACCGAAATGGAGAACATTTATGTCAGTTGAACAATTGGGAAAATGCATTGATCAGGGGCGTGGCCTTACCCAATCTGATCTTGTCTTGAAAGGGGGCAGGTTCCTTGATCTTGTTACCGGAGAACTTGTCGAGAGTGATATTGCAATATGCGGCGATAAAATTGTTGGTACGTTTGGCGAATATGCCGGTATTAAGGAAATTGATATCAGTAACAAAATTGTTGTTCCCGGGTTTATTGATACCCACCTGCATATTGAATCCTCGCTGGTAACGCCGTTTGAATTTGACCGGTGTGTTACCCCCAGGGGAATTACCACGGCAATTTGTGATCCCCACGAAATTGCCAATGTCTGTGGAATTGAAGGCATCGCGTATTTTGTTGATTGTGCGCAACATACGGTTCTTGATATCCGGGTTCAATTGTCGAGCTGTGTGCCTGCAACGAATATGGAAACCTCAGGGGCCCGGCTTGATTTTGCTGATCTTGAACCGTACCGCGACAATGCCAAAGTTATCGGCCTTGCAGAATTTATGAATTTTCCGGGCGTTTTAAACAAAGACCCGGTGGCAATGGAAAAACTGGCGGGGTTTGAAGGGCGTCATATCGATGGCCATGCGCCGCTGCTTGGCGGTCGGGATTTGAACGGCTATCTGGCGGCGGGAATTGGTACAGAGCATGAAGCAACCAGTGCTGAAGAAGCGTTGGAGAAAATGCGCAAGGGGATGCATATTCTAATTCGAGAAGGTTCTGTTTCCAAAGACCTTGAGGCATTGATGCCGATAATTACTGAGCGCAGCAGCGCGTTCATTGCGTTTTGTACGGATGATCGCAATCCGCTTGATATAGCGGAATATGGTCACATCGATCACATGATCAGAACGGCAATTCAACGCGGCGCTTTGCCATTGGCAGTCTATCGTGCGGCGTCTTTGTCGGCGGCGCGGGCATTTGGGCTGACTGATCGTGGAATGGTGGCGCCGGGCTGGCGAGCGGATCTGGTCATTGTTGATTCCCTGGAAGGCTGTAATGCTTCGCAGGTCATTGTGGCAGGTAATATTGTAAATGAGGCTTTGTTCAAAAACCGCACAATAATACCGCCGATAGGCCGCAACAGCGTGCACGCTAATACGGTTAATGCGATAGATTTTACTATTCCTGCGACTAACAAACCAACGCGAGTTATTGGCATTGTACCAGGGCGCATTATCACCGAAAATCTGGTCGCCGATATGCCAATGGAGAACGGATCCAAACGCGTTGATCTTGCCAATGATAATATCAAAATGGCAGTGGTTGAGCGCCATGGCAAGAACGGGAACATCGGAACCTGTTTTGTTAATGGCTTTGGCCTTAAAAGCGGGGCAATTGCCTCAACCGTTTGCCATGACCACCATAATATTGCGGTGATTGGTGTGGACGACAGTGATATGGCTATTGCGGTAAATCGGCTGGGAGAAATCGAGGGTGGATTTGTGGTTGTACAAGACGGCCAGGTGATTGGTGAAGTTGCTTTGCCGATTGCGGGACTGATGAGCCTGATGAGTTATGAGGATGTGCGAGATGCGCTGGGGGAACTGAGAGGTGCAGCAATTTCTCTTGGGGTCACACTGGAAGAGCCGTTTTTGCAACTGGCTTTCCTTGCACTGCCGGTAATTCCACATTTGAAATTGACCGATATGGGGTTGGTTGATGTAGATAAATTTGCGTTTGTTGACGATTGATATCGCCAGAATAAAAAGAAGCCCGGGGCCGATTCCGGGCTTCCTGGAATTCACTGTGAATGCAGACTACCATCTTGGAGGAGGGAACATTTAGTGCGCATCCCTTTAAGTGAATATCACGTTACTAATAGGATGTTTGCTACAGAGTTCTTTGACCTACATCAAATATCACAAACTATTTAATAATAATTCAGTCGGGTGAGTGATCCTCGCATAAGAATGTGTAATCAGGATTTTGATCTGGATCAAAGACCGGGTTGGCAAAATTTCATATACAATGCCAATGAGGAGTAGTTTGGCAATATTCATTGGAGGCTTTGAGAAACGAAGCCGTATTCCAATTGTGCAGCGTGATCACAGATGCTGCAATATTGTGATAATCGGCAGCAATTAAATGTCCGACATCAATATTTCGAACACATTGAGAGCCAACCTGAATACACAGCTTGACTTATGCCGCAAGCTGGAAGATTTGGCTGATAATCTTCCCGATGACGTGGATGCCCAGAGTTGCCTTTCGCTTGCGCGGGAAATCTATCCGACCTTGAAACAAGCCCATGAATTTGAGGAAACTATTTTGTTTCCTGCGCTGCGTAATAATTATTCTGATAATGAGCAATTGATGTCGACGCTGGAGCGGCTTCGCTTTGAGCATTGGGAAGATGAAAGTTTTGCTGAGGAACTACGCGACTGCATGATCAGTTTCGTGAATGAGCGCAGTGCTGAATGCATCAACTCACTCTCCTACATGTTGCGTGGTTTTTTCGAAGGTGTCCGGCGGCATATCGCATTTGAGCGCGAGCACATCATTCCATTGCTTGAAAACAAATCCGGCTCCACTATTCAGGACAATCAATAATCTATCAGGTGCTTTGTTCACAAGCATTGCGAAGCACATTCATATCTTTAATTGTAACTGAGCGGTTGTTTTCCAGTTCAATTGTGCCGGCTTTGCGCAGTTTTGTCAGCTGCCGGCTGACGGTTTCAATTGTTAAGCCCAGAAAATCGGCGATATCGGCACGTTTTAATGGAATTTCAAAACCGATAGAGCTGTCATTAATTCCCCGGGTGGGATCAATATGGGTGCCAATCAGATATAAAAAGCTGGCGACTTTTTCTGCTGCGGTCTTGCGGCCAAGGGTCATCATCCAGTCGCGCGCATCGTCCAGTTCTTTTAGTGATTGTTCATATAACAGGTGTTCGAGCTCCGGTGACTGGTGAATCATTGTTTCCAAAATTGATTTGGGGAAGGTGCATACCTCGACTTGTGTTGCCGTTTCTGCAGTGGTCTCGCTTTTGTTTTTGAACGGGCGCCCTAAAAAGTCTGGTGCAAATTGCAGTCCAACAATTTGCTGACGCCCATCAGCAAGCAGTTTTGAGAGTTTAATTACGCCGCTTAGAATATTGGAATAACGTTCAACATCTTCACCCTCCGGGATTAGTTCAGTGGCGCTGTCATAGGTTGTGCGATTTGTGTATTTGGAGAGGTGAAGCAACTGATCTGTTGATAGCGCTCCACAGATGCCGCGATGCCGGGCTTCGCAGGATTTACAAACAGCAGGAATATCTGAATTGTGAATGTCTTTTCTATCGGCTTTCAAAACTAGCTCACATTTTTTTGCTGCTGGATGTCGCAATGGCCTGGGGTCAGGACCTGTTAATCAGTACAGCACAATGGTACCAGTAAACAGGTCTTGACCCTAACCCCATTCCGATTGATTTGGAAGCGCTCGATGGTCAAAACAACCTGTTAGATGCAGTATGAAGCAATCTTGTCTTGCAGACTATTTGCATCCTGATAGATTCGATGATGTCCGATTCATGATTTGGGAATTCTCTAAATGCCGTTGCGATTGTGTTCAATAATTATCTCCGTTTTTTACCTGTTGCTTTTTTCAACCGCGATTAATGGCCAGGAAATTCCAACCAACCATAATATCAAGGCAGATACCGCAGTTGAATCTTCCAAATCGCCTGGAGTTACAATCCAGGACAAACTGGCAAACTGGCGTGGAACGTTGTTATCAACCGAGCAGGCTTTGTCGCGAAGCGGGCTTTCCGATAGTGAGTTGGCAGAAAGATCGGCAGAGACAACATCTTTACGATTGACCGTAATAAAACTGGAACAGGAACTTGCTCCCTCGGCAAGATTAATCAAAGAGCAGCTTGACGAACTGGGCCCTGCTCCTCAAGAAGGTGCGCCGGCAGAAACCGCTGAAATTGCCGGTAAACGCAAGGAACTGGAGGAACAGTTTTCTCAAATTGATGGTGAACTCAAAGCTGCCCGATTAATCGCGGTGCGTGCAGCGCAGATTGAGCATCAGATTGTCAATACTCGCCGCGACCGGTTTATTTTTCAGATATCACGCCAATCCACCAGCGTATTCAATTTTCAGCTTTGGACTGATTTCTTAAATGGACTGGAGGGGATGGGGAACCGGTTTTCATTGTTGATGGGCGAATCTTTCTCAGCGATGAAAACCAACATCGGAAAATCCAATCTGTTGGCACCGATGTTGTGGGGCATAACACTGCTTGTTGCGTTTATCCTGTTTACAGTTCGCTATCTGTTTCGCCGAAAATTCAATACACTTATTGCCAGTAGCGGCTCAGATGTATTTGACCATTATATCAAGGTTCGACTGGCTGCGATTTCATTTATTCGAAACGGCCTGGTGCCAGCCGGGATTGTACTACTGGTATATTTTCTGCTTTCTGCAGCAGATATTTTCACGAGGCGATTAGAAATATTTGCCTCGCAGCTTGCAGTGACCTTCGCAGCATTAATAGTCGCATTCTCACTTGCCTATGTATTTCTAAACCCTCAAAACTCTTCGCGACGCCTTGCCAACCTTTCAGACGATACGGCCCTAAAAATCAATCGGGTAATTCTGTTTAGCATCGTGTTAATAGCGTTTTTCAGGCTTGCCAGCTCAACAGCGGTAATTCTGGTTACTCCGTTTGAAGTAACAATTGCACTGAGCGCGCTGATGGCAATTGTGTGTTTCATTGGTTTATTTCTGGTTTTAATCATTACAGCATCAAATACGACAACAATGACGATGCAGGTTCCTCCGCGCCGTAATCTTGTACGCTGGGGATTTATTAACCCGCTTTTCTGGTTCACCGGCATTGGCGGCGTGATTGCATTGGTCATCGGCTACATCGCTTTTGCACAATTTCTCGCCTGGCAAATTCTTATTGCTGCAATGCTCTTTGCATTGTTATGGCTGACTATTGAATTGCTTGATCTGCATCGCGACCGTTATTTGGATGCTGATAGTGGTCGTTGGCGACAACTGTCGCGAGCTACCGGATTTTCGCGTCAAACAGTATTGCAAGGTAGCGTGTTTGGTTTTGGCATTGCTAAACTTGCAGTGATCTCGGCAGCAGCAATGATATTTATGATTTCCTGGGGTTATCGAACCGGGGATTGGGCGGGGCCAATAGGTGAAGCATTTTTTGGTTTCAAAATTGGCGGGCTTAGTATTTCACTATCTTCAATCGCCCTGGCAATCCTGCTGTTTATCGTTGGGTTTTTTGTAACCCAGGCTATTCGTTATTGGTTGAGTAATCAATTCTTGCCTACAACCACTCTTGATCCAGGGTTGCAAAATTCGATTGCAACTATCTTTGGCTATAGCGGGTATGTGATGGCGGCGCTAATGGCAATAACCGCTGCGGGTCTGGACTTGTCCAAGGTGGCGATTGTGGCGGGTGCATTGTCTGTTGGCATCGGGTTTGGCCTGCAAAGCATCGTCAATAACTTTGTCTCCGGTCTTATCCTGCTGGCTGAACGCCCGATTAAGGCTGGCGACTGGATTATCACTGGTGGCGGGGAGGGAACCGTTAGGAGGACTTCGGTGCGCTCCACTGAAATCGAAACTTTTGATGGCGCAACAGTGATCATTCCCAACTCCACCCTGATTACAGATGCGGTTACAAACTGGACGCACCGCGATCAGAAAGGGCGAATTAAAATACCTATTGGGGTCGGCTATGATTCCGACCCGGAAAAAGTTCGTGAAATACTGCTTGAATGCGGCCGCGCCCATGAGCGTATTGCCACCAGTCCTGCGCCGGTTGTATTTTTCATGGATTTTGGAACTGATGCGCTGTTATTTGAGTTACGGGTGTTTTTGAAGGATATCAACTATTTCACCTCGGCAAAAAGCGATTTGCGATTTGCCATTATCAAGGCATTGCGCGAGGCGAAAATCGAGATTCCCTATCCGCAGCGGGACATTCATATCAAAACGTCTCCGGCAGAAATAGCCGAAGTGAAAAACACTTCGAAAAAACCCCGCAAGCGTAAATCAGCAGTCACTGCGTCTAAACAAGGGTAGACAGGTGCTGCAAAATCTCCCGACCTATGAGGAAATTTATCGTGAGTTCAGGTGGCATATACCGGAATATTTCAATATCGGTGACGCCATATGCGAAAAATTTGCTATTAAAGAACCGGGGCGCATAGCTCTTATTGGATGGAATTGCGACGGAAAGCCGGACAACTACACCTATGGGCAACTGCATAAAAACTCAAACCGCCTGGCAAATGTCTTTGCTGATTTAGGTTTGAAAGCCGGTGAGCGTGTTGGCATTATCCTGCCGCAAAGCATACCTACGGCGCTAACTCACATTGCGGTTTATAAATCCGGTGCGATTGCCGTGCCGCTGGCGCGCCTGTTTGCGCCCGATGCTCTGGTTTATCGGTTAAAGCATTCGGGTGCGCGAATTGTTGTTACCAATCAGGAGGGGTATGAAAAAATATCAACCGTGCGTGGCGATTTGCCGGACCTTGAAACAGTGCTGGTGGTTGATGGCGATGGAGGGCTGGATTTTGAACGAGTAGTAAAAGCGGCAAATGCGCAATTCAGTTCAGTTAACACCAAATCAGATGAGCCGGCTTTGATTATCTATACTTCGGGCACTACCGGACCGCCCAAAGGTGCATTGCATGCCCATCGTGTGCTGCTTGGTCATATTCCGGGTTTGCAAACTCATCATGAATTTATTCCAAAGCCCCAAGATGTTGCCTGGACACCTGCAGACTGGGCCTGGGCAGGAGGGCTTTTGAATATTTTGCTGCCTTGCCTCTATATGGGAGTGCCGGTGGTATATGGCGGCATGAATCGTTTTGATGCGGAAACTGCTTTTCGCCTGATGTCGGAAACCAAAACCACATGCGCCTTTATCCCGCCCACAGCAATGCGCTTGATGAAAACAGTTGATAAGCCTGCCAAAAGATTTCCGCTTAAAATTCGCACCATTGGATCGGGCGGCGAAAGTTTGGGATTGGAAACATGTCTATGGGCAAAAAAAGAGCTTGGTGTGGAGATCAACGAATTTTACGGCCAGACAGAATGTAATCTTGTGCTTAGCGGATTTGGTGCACGCGGGGTGGCAAAACCAGGCTCAATCGGCAAGCCGGTTCCCGGTCATAATGTTGCATTGCTCAACAACAACAAGGAACTATGCAAACCTGGAGAAACCGGCGAGGTTGTAATAGCGCGCCCGGACCCGGTGATGTTTCTGAAATACTGGAAAGATGAAAAAGCCACCGCGGATAAGTTTTACAAGGACTGGATGCTGACGGGTGACCAGTGTGTGCAGGATGAGGCGGGATATTTCGATTTTGTCGGTCGTGATGATGATATCATCTCTTCGGCCGGCTATCGTCTTGGTCCTGGAGAAATTGAAGACTGCCTGATTTCTCATCCGGCAGTTAAGCTTGCAGTAGCTGTTGGAAAGCCCGATCAGTTGCGAGGGGAGATTATCAAGGCCTACGTTGTTTTGAAGGATGGCTATTCACATCATCACAATACAAAGGACCTCATCGGAGAAATTCAACTGCATGTAAAAGGACGCCTGGCTGCGAATATTTATCCGCGCGAAATTGAACTGGTGGAAGAAATTCCTTTAACGACTACAGGGAAAGTTATTCGCCGCACGTTTCGTCAACGCGCTATTGATGAAGTTCAATCGGCTGATTGAAGTTATCTGCCGGGGATGAGTTTTTTCAGTTTCTTTTTCAAATTTTGTTTGCGCGTTATTGATTTGGATATGCGCTCGATGGATGAAGCGGATGTATCACCCATTGGCAATATGAGCGAACCCAGCTTCATGCGGCGTTTCCACAATAAATTGACCAACTGATTTGAGGAGCCTGCTAGAGAATCCGCCCTTACAAAATCAGGTTTGTCGCCGATTTCCATCGATATTTTATACATCAGCAATGCACCGGGCGAAAATGTAGAATATTCCTGATCAAAAGCGATTTTCCAGGGGAAGTAGATACCGGAAGAATTCAGCACTATCAGTGAGGCGATTGATTTTCCGTTCAGTCGTATTGAGTAGATGGCGCATTGGCCGTATTTGGCTAGTTCTGTTACGGCCTGTCTGGCAAAGGCTGCTGTTTGTTTGATGGTATGCATTGAAGTGCCCTTGCGACCCTTCCACCCTTTTGCTTCAAGCAGTAGGAATTCTTCAAACCGCAATATGATATCTTTGTATTCTTGTACACATTCCAGCGCCAAGTCGCCTTGCTCCTCCAGCCGTCGCAACTGGCGTCTTAGTTGGCGATGTTTTTTTGAAGTTAATTCCAGAATTGGAGAATCGGGCTTAGCTTTGTTTGCGCTCAGTATTGCACGATTGCCACTTACCACCTGGCGATAGGGGATATCCAATCCATCCAGAGCTTTACGGAAGTGGGATGCAAAAACTCCATCCAGAGGAATATCGTTAAACACCAGGGCGCGAACCACTGAGTTATCTGTTTGCAATATCAACTGCAAAAACCGATTAAGGACTTCTCCAGCCTCATGAGAACTGACTATCGGAACACCCAGCGGGGCATAGTCATGAGACCAGCATCGCCAGGCTTTTTGACCGGGATAGCCCCAGCTTTGCTGCACCACTGGGAAATACATCCGCAAGTGGCGTTCAGCGCCTATGGTTTCCCATACGGTCAACAGACTTGTTTCCAGAGCGCTCATTCTGCCAAATGCTGCAACGAGAAAGGATTTGTTAAAAAACAAATTTTCCTCCAGGCAACTATCATGATATTTTTCAAGCAGGGTTGCCAATTCCGGCGCATTTACTGGTTTTGACAGCTCAAGGTCCCATTTGCTTGAATCTATCGGTGCAATCGAGGCGAGTTTTATTCTTGTTATTTCACGTTTGTCCGGCAAGCCCATATATTGGGGCTTTTGTTCAGGTAACCAATTCATGTTACTGGCCCTTCCCTGAGCGGCAATCCTTCGCCGCCAAATACAAATATATGTAGACCCAGTTTCCGGTTGACCGCGATATAAAGCGCCACAGATTCAAATACCATGGCAATACTGGTACCAATTGCAGCGCCAGCAATGCCAAAGGGCGGTATCAGGGCAATATTGAGAATCAGATTGCACAGCAAAGTTATTGCCAGGACTACAACCGTGATATTTTGCTGTCCGGTCATTGAAAGCAGACTTTCCGCCGGGCCGACCATGGCCCGGGAGACAAGACCGAGGGCCAAAATAAATAATATAATCTGCCCATCAATGAATTCTGTGCCAA
>JAKISV010000045.1 GCA_021648425.1 Rhizobiaceae bacterium | reverse complement strand
ATCCGCCACCTTACCTGAACGGGCTACTGAATTCCGCACGGGATCGGTGAGAAAAGCATTGGCTAGCGCTTCTATCTGTTTGGGCATGGTTGCAGAAAACAGAAATGTCTGGCGGGGCCTGCCCACCAGTTTTGCGATTTTTCGCAACACGTGAATAAACCCAAGATCAAGCATCTGGTCCGCTTCATCCAGCACCAGATAACGTGCGCTATCAAGAAACAAAGCCTTGCGTTCTACCAGATCCATCAGCCTACCGGGCGTGGCCACCAGAATATCTGTGCCCCGTTCCAGTTTGCGTTTCTGAATATGGATTGAAGCACCACCCACCACCAAATTTACCCTCAAGGGTGTTCGACGTGTATATTCGCGCAGGTTTTCAGCAATCTGGTTTACCAGTTCGCGTGTCGGCGCAACAATAAGCGCAGCGGTGGACTTTGGTTGTGGCCGACGGTCATCTTTTAAAAGATGATGCACCAGCGGCAGACCAAATGCAGCCGTTTTACCGGTGCCGGTCTGCGCCAGACCCATAATATCATGGCCTTCAAGTACAACGGGAATTGCATCACGTTGAATGGGCGTTGGCTCTTCATAGCCCATAGCGCTGATTGATTTTAATATGGCGTTCGATAGGCCAAAGTCTTTAAATTGTGTCAAATTACATACCTTAATGTCGGCTGCCAGGAGAATTTACTATTCGAAATCCCACACACCAGCAGCGTTTCTCCAGACGCCTTGTCAGCATCTGGATGCAAATTATTTGCGGTTGCGGTCAACAATCCATGCCGGGCTAATTCCCTGACATGTCTTGACCGTCAGAACCCCGCGTGAAATGGGAACTTGTTGGAAAATGTCCACCTGAAATTGGGGACGAGACGTTTCCTGCTAATTTGAAAAACTCAGTCTTTCAATCGCGGCTGCTCACGCGGCAGCTACAAAACGTATTTGTCGTATATCGGTCGACAGGGGGGAAATGTCAACTGCTGTTTGTAATTGAAGTGACCAAAGAATCTATTTAGGGTAAATTTCACTGCGAAAGATTTGGCTTTACCATTCTCGAAGAAATGCTAATTCTGCCAGAACTTTATTTACCAACCCGAAAGCCTGCACATGAAACTCACCGACAAAATCGCAATCATCACCGGTGGCGCCCAGGGTATTGGCCTGGCTACCGCCGAACGATTTCTGGCGGAGGGCGCAAATGTCATCATTGCCGATATAGACAACAAGGCTGGTGAAGAAGCGCAAAAACGTCTTGGTAAAAATGGTGCTGCTAAATTCATCCATTGTGATGTCGGTCAAAAACTCGACATTCACAATCTGGTGGCCGAAACTCTGGATGCATACAGCCGCATCGATATTCTGGTTAACAATGCAGGCACCATTGCCACCGCAGATTTTCTTGATCTGAAGGAAGAAGATTTCGATCGCGTGTTGAACATCAACCTCAAAGGTGCGTTTTTATGTGCTCAAGCCGTGGCAAGACAAATGGTTGAGCAGGTGAAAAACGGCGATGATCCCGGTACGATCATCAACATGTCATCAATTAACGCGGTTTTTGCCATTGCCAATCAGGTGCCTTATTCTATCTCAAAGGGTGGTCTCAACCAGTTGACCAAAGTTATGGCACTCTCTCTTGCCCAACATGGCATCAGGGTAAACGCCATCGGGCCAGGTTCAATCATGACCAAGATACTGGAAGCCGTAGCCAACGATACCGAGGCACGCCACAAGATATTATCGCGAACCCCCCTTGGCCGAATCGGTGACCCGGAGGAAATCGCATCCATCGTTGCGTTTCTCGCTTCTGATGACGCCAGCTATATCACGGGCCAAACCATCTATGCTGATGGTGGCAGACTGGGATTAAACTACACAGTGCCCGTCAAGGAATAATCGAAGGGGATTTGAAAGCCTATCTATTTGGCTTCCTCATCTCCCCCTTCATCTTCACCCGCTTTATCTGAACTTGGAAAATTCGCGAACACTGAATCCGCACTAACTTCCTCTTCTTTGACAACCGGTGGAACATCAACTTGATGCGGTTGCAGGGTTTGAGTTTCGCTCGCCGGCATCAGCGTTGCGTCCTCTTCACCCTCAGGTTTTTTCGGCAGGTATTTGGCCGCTTTGCCAACTTCAAAATCAAGGGCAATCTGCGTGCATAGTCCCAGTGTTACCGGATCCATCGGCGTCAGATTGGCAGAATTCCAATGTTGGCCCGAACGAATGGCTTCAATGGTATTTTTAGTAGTGCCAACCAGACGAATAATCTGTGCATCTTTTAACTCAGGATGAGAGCGCACAAGCCAGTAAATCGCATTGGGTCTGTCCTGACGTTTGGACAGCGGCGTATAACGCGGTCCTCGGCGTTTTGCCGTTGGCAGTTTGATTTTGGATTGCGCCAGTTTCAAACTGTGCTCTGGATCATTTTGTGCTTTTTCAAGCTCTTCACGGGTAAGCTGTCCGGTAGTAAACGGATCCATACCTTTAATACCCTGGGCACTTTCCCCATCCGCAATCGCACGAATCTCAAGGCGATGCATTTTGCAGAAATCGGCAATCTGCTCAAAACTCAGCGATGTATTATCAACCAGCCACACAGCCGTGGCTTTTGGCATCAAAGGTGCATTGGACATCAGATAAACTTTCCTCGTTTGCTGGCCCGGGTTTTGGGCAGCTCCCCTGTCGGGGACATGTGGTTTCGATATTAAAAGGAATTGCCGCAACCTATAGCGACATCTCCACGGCAACGCAAGGATTTCAATCTATTCCGACGGGCTTTTCACCTGTAAAACTATTTTCCCGATATGCGCACTGTCTTCAATTCGCTCGTGAGCTTCTGCTGCTTCGTTCAAGGCATAAACCTTGTCGATCACCGGCTTCACTTTTCCAGCCTCAATCAAAGGCCAAACCTGGTTTTCCAATTCCCTGGCAATGATACCTTTAAATTCCACACTCCTCGCCCGCATCGTTGAACCTGTGTGTACCAACCGCTTTAACATCAGCGGCATAAAATCAACCTGCACTTTTGAACCGCCAAGAAATGCAATCTGAACAATTCGGCCATCCATTGCAGCCGCGCTGTAGTTTCTCTGGGTATAGCTGCCGCCAACCATATCTAAAATCACGTCAGCACCTTTGCCATCGGTAAACTTGTCCACCTGCGCAACAAAATCCTGCTCACGATAATTAATCGCTCCATCTGCGCCAAGCTCTATCGATGCTTTGCATTTATCTTCAGAACCCGCCGTGATAATCACCTTCGCACCAAAATGCTTTGCCAGTTGAATGGCGGTGGTGCCAATACCACTGGTGCCACCGTGAACCAGCAACGTTTCGCCCTCAACCAGGTGAGCGCGCTGAAATACATTGTGCCAGACCGTAAAAAAAGTCTCGGGAATTGCCGCTGCTTCCACCATGGAAATCCCGGCAGGCACGGCCAACACACACTCTTTCTCAGCAATGCAATATTCGCTGTAACCCCCGCCTGTTACCAGCGCCATGACTTTGTCACCAATAGAGTGCCGCGCGTCTACATCACCAACATTGACGATTGTCCCTGAAATTTCCAGACCCGGAATATCACTCGCCCCTTTTGGCGGCGGGTATAACCCCTCTCGTTGCAGGCAATCAGGCCGGTTTATGCCCGCCGCTGCTACCTCAATCAATACCTGACCTGGGCCCACAGAAGGGATTTTCCGCTCAACAGCTTTTAATACCTGCGGGCCGCCGGGTTTGGAAATTTCAATGGTTGTCATAGTTGAAGGAATTGTTGCCATATCAATCCACCGTTCGCCAAAGCCCGATAGAATCATTATTAAGAATATTAGTTAATCTGTTAACCATTTGTTAAGCTTTATACACCATTAATAGATTCATCCAGATTTTCTGGATTCAACTGAGTAGACCTTGTCTACTTTGTTTGACGCCTCCCTGTTAACTCTTCAGAGCCGCTCTTTTGCGGCTCTTTTTTTTGCCTGAATTTCAGATGAAGTACCTGAATGCTACGGCTTTTGATTTTTATAACTAAAACTGTATAGGTTTCATTGCCTGTTTGGTTACAGTTTTGCTTTACTTTTATCGCTGCTAAGGGTGAAAATAACGCTCGTGGGGGGCTTTCACAATTGGTATTGTGGGTAAAATCCAGTTAGAGTAATATCCACAACCCGAATTGGACAAAGGCAGCACATCAAATGGCGGATTTTGATAACAGCAGCAAAGATGGCAATCATCAGCCCATAAAACTCGCTGAAAAATATGCCTATTCCGATAAGTTTCGCGATTTGTTTTCCGAAGGTATGCAACTGGTTGAAGAAAGCGCCACATTTCTTGATGGCCCCGGCCGTGAAGCCGTCAAGCAACTCAGCCGTGCCTCTTCCCTTCTATACGGCACAGAATCAATGCGGCTCACCACCCGGTTGATGCAACTGGCATCCTGGCTGCTGCTACAACGCGCCGCCAACGAAGGGGAAATGAGCAAAGAGCAGATCCTCGAAGAAAAAGAAAAAGTCAAACTAGGCAACCTGCCCGCCAGCAAGGCCGATTTAGACGGCCACGACCTTCCGGAAAAGTTTATGGAACTGGTGAAAAAATCACTTAAGCTGCAATCACGAATAGTACGCCTGGACACCGAATTATATGGCAACAGGGATCAAGGCGCTCAGTCAAAAATCAATCCTGTGAATGACCAGATTGAATTGATTTCAACTGCCTTTGGTGCCAAAAAATTCGGATAATATATATTGCCCAACAAAAAAACCCGACCAGTGGCCGGGTTTGATTGAATTGAAATCGCACGGTAAATTAAATACCAAGCCCTTCATATTTCTTCTTAAAGCGCGATACGCGCCCGCCACGGTCAACCAGATGCTGATTGCCCCCCGTCCATGCAGGATGGGTTGTGGGATCAATATCCAAGTTCATTGTATCACCCTCAGAACCCCAGGTGGAGCGGGTCATATAGTTGGTACCGTCATTCATTACCACTTTGATCATGTGATAATCAGGATGAATATCTTGTTTCATCATATTGTCCTGTTGCGAAGTTGATTTAACCAATCTAAACCGTTATCGAAACAATCGGTGCAAATTGTGCTAATTTGTTGATATAGTTTTACCTGATGAAATTATTTCAATCCAGGAAATTCGAAGCCAGCATATACATCAATCCTTACCTTTAAACAAGTCATATGCAAAAATGATTGTTTGGTTTAACGTGCGGGCCAAAAATACTATTGTGCAGGGAAATCGTAATTATCCATGTCTGACATTTTGCCCCAGGAAAAAATGCGTAGCTCACTGCGACCGCTGGCAAGGATATTTCCTTACCTGCTGAAATACCGCGCCAGAGTAACCGCAGCATTATTGTTTTTGCTACTGGCCGCCGCCACCACGCTCACATTGCCTTTGGCTGTTCGACGGATGGTTGATAACGGATTTTCACAAAATAACCCCCAGTTTATTGACCAGTATTTTATGATGCTGGCCGCGATAGCTGCTGTATTGGCCGTAGCAAGTGCCGGGCGTTATTATTTCGTAATCTGGCTGGGTGAACGCGTTGTCTCCGACATCAGAAGTGATGTTTTTCGCCACCTGACAACCCTGGGGGCGGATTTTTTTGATACTGCAAAAACAGGCGAACTGGTTTCGCGGCTGACCGCTGACACTACGCAAATCAAGTCCGCCGTGGGTGCCACCGCCTCAATGGCCCTGCGCAACACGCTGCTTGGTATAGGCGCATTGATAATGATGGTTATTACCGCCCCAAAGCTGGCTGCAATTGTTATTGGCGCCATTCCGTTGGTGGTTATTCCCATCGTTGCATTTGGACGCGCAGTGCGAAGGCGTTCACGTCACGCTCAAGATACACTGGCTGATGCAACAGCCTATGCCTCTGAATCAATCAGCGCCATTCGCACCCTACAGGCTTTTTCCAACGGACCCTTGGTTTCCAATCGTTTTGCCGATGCGGTTGAAGCTGCATTTGCCGCCGCCAATCTTTCCATCCGCACCAGAGCATTATTGACCGCATTTGCTATTTTCATGATCTTCAGCAGTGTGGTTGCCGTATTGTGGTTTGGTGCCCAGGATGTTTTAGCCGGAACAATGTCGCCAGGAACGCTGGGACAGTTTCTGCTTTATTCAGTTTTTGCTGCCGGAGCACTGGGCGCGCTTTCAGAGGTATGGGGTGAACTTTCCCAGGCTGCCGGAGCAGCAGAAAGACTAACAGAGCTACTGATAAAAAAACCTTCCATTTCCGCGCCAGCCAATCCGGTTTCCATTCCATCTCCGGTTAGAGGCGATATTACGTTTGAGAATGTTAGTTTTGCCTATCCTTCCAGACCCGACCTTGCGACAATTTCAGAGATGAATTTGAAGATTAAATCCGGGGAAACCGTAGCTGTAGTTGGCTCATCAGGTGCCGGCAAAAGCACTTTGTTTTCTCTGCTGCTGCGATTTTATGACCCCACAAAGGGCAATATTCTGCTTGATGGCACGAAAATCGATGAAACCGACCCGCAAAAATTGCGCAATACCATGGCTGTAGTTCCCCAGGACACTACTATTTTTGCCGCAACAGTCGCTGACAATATCCTTTTTGGCAAACCCGATACCACTATGGAAGATGCAATTAAGGCTGCAAAAGCTGCAAACGCCCATCAGTTCATCAGTGAACTGGCCGATGGTTATCAAACCATGCTGGGTGAACGCGGCGTAAATTTATCCGGTGGCCAGCGCCAGCGCATCGCCGTTGCCCGGGCAATTCTCAAAGATGCACCAATCCTGCTGCTCGATGAGGCAACCAGCGCCCTGGACGCAGAAAGCGAAAAACTGGTGCAGGAGGCAATAGACAAACTAATGGAGGGACGCACCACCATCGTAATTGCCCACCGCCTTGCCACCATTCTCAAAGCTGATCGCATCCTGGTCATGGACAAGGGAAAAATCGTTGAACAGGGCAATCACAAAACCCTGGTCAAAAAAGGCGGCATCTATGCCCGCCTGGCCAAGCTGCAATTTGATGCCGGAAAGATTGAAGAAACCGCTTGAATTTTTCGGGCATTAAGTCAATTTCAGTTAAATTCGCCATTTCACAAGTAGAGCCCGATGTCTAAAAACCGCTGCTTTCAATTCTCCAGGGCAATCACTCGCAGCCCTGCTCCAACAGTAGTTGATGGCCTTCGCGATGGTGATGGCTCAGACCCGGATTTCACAACTTTTCAAACACAACACAAAGCTTATATTGCAGCCCTTGAAAAAGCTGGTGTAAAACTGACCCGGTTACCCCAAACAGCAAAATTTCCCGATTCCGTATTCATTGAAGATGCGGCGATTTGTTTGCAGGATGCAGCAATAGTTCTTCGCCCTGGAGCGCCAAGCCGGTTTGGTGAAGCAGAGTTTCTACGCCCTGTACTGGAACAGCATTTTTCAAAAGTTATAGACTTGCCCGGTGATGGCACCCTTGACGGTGGCGATGTTTTGCTCACCAACCACCATGCATTTATCGGCTTGTCAGAGCGAACCAACCAGGCCGGGTTTGATGCACTTGCTTCTATTCTTTTGCAATTTGACTATCAGTCGATAAAAGTGGAAACGCCTTCAGATATTTTGCATTTCAAAACCGATTGCGGCCTGCTTGATGAAGGAACAATTTTTGCAACCAAAAAACTGGCCGCAACCGGCTGCTTTTCTGATTATCGGGTAATTGAAGTTCCAGAGGGTGAAGAGGCTGCTGCAAATATCGTACGCATAAACGATGTGGTTTTCCTGAGCAGCAATTATCCCAATTCCAAAAAGCTGCTTCAGAAAAGCGGGTACAATTTAGTCACCCTCGACATCAGTGAACCGGCAAAAATTGATGGCGGTCTGTCTTGTATGTCACTACGATTTTAACGCTCAGTCAGCTTCAATTCAATACGACGATTATTGGCACGTGCTTCATCGGTGTCTCCATCCACAAGTGGTTGAAATTCCCCAAATCCCGCTGCAACAAGCCGATTTGCAGGCACGCCCTGCGAGATAAAATAACGCACCACTGAAGTAGCCCTCGCTGAAGACAATTCCCAATTGTCCTTAAGTCGACCCCTGCCCGACAAGGGTACATTGTCCGTATGACCGTCAACGCGCAGTACCCAGTTAATGTCATCAGGAATTTCACGCCCGATGGTAATCAGCGCCTCTGCGACTTTCAGCATTTCTGTTTTTCCCTCCGGGTTCATATCCCCTGAACCTGATGAGAACAGCACTTCTGATTGAAATACAAACCGGTCGCCAACAATACGAATATCAGAACGGTCGCTTAGAATTTCACGCAGACGCCCAAAAAAGTCTGAACGATAGCGGTTCAATTCCTGAACCCTTTGCGCTAACGCCACATTCAACCGCTTACCAAGGTCAGCAATTTTTGTTTTGCTTTCCCTGTCCCGGTTTTCAGAAGCATCCAGCGCATCTTCCAGCGCCGCAATCTGACGCCGCAAAGCAGATATCTGCTGATTGAGCAATTCCACCTGCGATCTTGCCCGTTGGGATAATTGTTGTTCTTCAGTCAGTTGATTTTTCAAAGCACCAGCGCGTGCTTCTGCTAATTCAGAAGCACCCGAACCATTGTCCAACAATGACTGCAATCGGCTTTTTTCGTCTTCCACATCACGAAGGTTAGCGCTCAGATTTGCCAGCGAATCTTCCACATCCTGCTTGGTAGAACGTTCCAATGCCAGCAATGAAGTCAGTTCATCAATTTGCAGATTCAACCGGTTAAGCACCGCGTCCTTACCGGAGATTTCCTGGTTGAGTAGAAATTGCGCTAACACAAATACCGACAGCAAAAACATAATGGCCAGCAAAAGTGTCGACAAAGCATCAACAAAACCCGGCCAGTAATCGACCCGGTTATCACCTCGCCTGGACCTTGCCAATGCCATTTACATACTCCGTAAAATTATCAACTCAGTTTTTTGAAGTCCGCTCAAAATGCTTGTCGAGCTTATTCATTAAAGTGGTCAGCTGTTTTTGTTGCCGGGCCTGCTGATCGATATGCGCCTTTATATTCTGTTGATCAGCCCGCATATGCTGCACCAACCCTTGAATACTTTCAGCCAGTGATGCCATGGCAGCAGTTGCACGCTGGCTACCACCACCTTGTTGTATATTCTGGGTGAGTTTCTCCAGATGAACGCGAATATCATCAGCTGTTCCACCCACACCACCCGAAGCCACGGCCAGCTCAGAATTCATATCAGTTACCGTCGATAGCCAGTTTTCCAGTTCTGTATAAAACCGGTTTTGTGCCCGCCCCGCCTGTAGATCCAGAAATCCAAGTACCAGAGAACCCGACAAACCAAACAAAGAAGATGAAAAAGCTGTTCCCATTCCATCAAGCGGCGCACTCAAACCGCTTTTTAATGAATCCAGAATATCACTCGTACTCCCCGAACCCGGATCAAGCGATTGAATGGTATCTCCGATTGACCCAATGGTGCCCAGCAGCCCCCAGAAAGTGCCAAGCAGCCCAAGAAAAACCAGCAGACCGATCAAATAACGCGAAATATCCCGCGCTTCATCGAGCCTGGTTCCAATAGAATCCAGAATTGAACGCATTGAGCCCGTCGTCAATGACATATTCTGCCCGCTCTGGCCAAGCAACGCCTTCATCGGCGCCAGCAGCACAGGCTCACGCCTGCTTTCCAGTTCAAGATTACCTTCGCGAAAAGAATTAACCCAGGATACTTCCGGCATCAGTCGCATCACCTGCAATAGTGCCAGCAATATGCCAATCACAAGCACACCCAAAATAAGCCCGTTAAGCCCTGGATTGGTTGCGAATGCATCAGAAATCTGCCGATATAATATCGCTGCCAGAAAACTGAAAATAGTCAGAAAAATGACCATGATAAGCAAAAATACTCTGGGGCTGGTCAACCGGTAGGGATCAAAAGTTCTGGCCAATTCCGTCTCCTAAATATTCCACATCCAACGCGCCTGTATCAAGCTTGCGATAAATTACCCCACGCGAAATACAAACACAATGGAGCTAATTTATGGGTTTAGCCAAAAAATATGAAAAACCGGCAATTACGAATTGCCTGGAGACAATTAATTACTCGCACCATTCACCATGCGCATCAACTCGCGGTGAATTTTTTCATTTCCCGTGACAATATTGCCGGTATCAAACATGTTTTGATTGTCATCCAGATCGCTCACCAGGCCGCCCGATTCCCGGATTAGAATGATGCCCGCTGCCATATCCCAGGCTTTAAGGTCGTGTTCCCAAAACCCGTCAAAACGACCAGCAGCAACAAATGCCAGATCCAGCGATGCCGCCCCGGGTCGACGAATTCCTGCTACATTGCCCATCACTGCCATTTGCTCACGCATGTGGCGTTCATGGTCCCCATGCCCTAGAAATGGAATGCCGGTTCCGATTACCGATTCATGAAGAACACTTCGCCCTGCCACCCGCATACGCCTGTCGTTGAGGAAAGCACCCGTCCCTCTTTCGGCCGCATATAATTCGTCAAGAGCAGGGTTATACACAACTCCCGCCACAATATGCCCATCACGCTCCAGCGCTATAGAGACCGCAAAAAACGGGATGCCATGTAAAAAATTGGTGGTGCCATCAAGCGGATCTATAATCCAGCGATGTTGCGGATCAACACCTTTTTCTTCGCCACCTTCTTCCATTAAAAACCCATAATCAGGCCGTGCCGCCTTGAGTTCATCGTAAACAATTTTCTCAGCCTTCAAATCCGCATTGGAAACAAAATCCGCAGGCCCTTTTCTTGAGACCTGTAAATTTTGAACTTCGCCAAAATCGCGCACCAGCCCTCGCCCGGCTTTCATGGCCGCCTGGACCATCACGTTGAGTAAAGCAGAACGAGCCATAATCGGGTATATCCTCTGGTAGAATTTTCAGTTGATTTTAATCTGCACGGCGCAGATAGGTCAGTTCAGTTGTATCGACCACAATTTTTTCTCCAGCCGAGATAAATTGGGGCACCATCACCCTGATACCGTTTTCCATAGTGGCAGGTTTATAAGACGATGTGGCAGTCTGCCCTTTCACTACCGGCTCCGCTTCAGCAATTTCAAGTGTCACTTGTTCAGGTAAACGTATACCAATTGGGCGTTCTTCATATATTTCAACAGTAACATTCATTCCGTCTTGAAGAAAAGCGGCGCGTTCACCGACAAAATCCTTTTGCAACTGCAACTGCTCGTAATTTTCAAGATCCATAAAAACCAGCGCATCGCCTTCTTCATACAGGAACTGGAAGTCTTTTTGTTCAAGACGAATTTTTTCTACATTTTCCGTTGCCCGAAAACGCTCATTCAATTTTGAGCCGTCGAGCAGATTCTTGAGCTCAACCTGATTAAACGCCCCGCCCTTGCCCGGCTTCACGGCATTAGATTTTACCGCAACCCAAAGGCTGTTTTTATGTTCAATAATATTGCCAGGCTTGATTTCATTACCATTTATTCTCATCGCACATCACTACCCCGCCTCACTTCAAAGTGGGCAAATTACCGGTGAAACTCTTATCATGTCTCATGAACATAAAACCACCGTGGTTGCAAGTGCCCTACCCCGCCGGCCAGCGATTGGCCGCATCCAGCGCCTGTTTGCGAATACCGGGTTCAAGACTGGTAAAAAAATCATCCAGCATCGAATCTTTGAGGCCCCGTCTGCGCGCCAGCACATACCATTTTGCCGCCTCGGCAGGCTGCACCTTTGTTCCCATACCCAGGGCAAGCATACGTGCCAGCCGGTTTTGGGCAATGACATTGCCTCGGGTGGCAGCAATTTTGAACCAGGCCAGCGCCCCTTTCAAATCCTTGTCGCCGCCGCGTCCATTGGCCAGCCAGATTGCCAGTTCAATCTGCGCATTATCAACACCGTTGCGTGCCGCCTTGACCAGCAGTTCGCGCGCTTTAACCTCATCGGGGCCTTTTGCGCCAATCCCGCGAGCATAAATCTGCGCCATGGCAAAATATGCATCTGCAACACCACTGTTGGCAGCTTTCTCATAATAGCCCAGCGCTATTTCAAACCCCCGTGATGTGGGTCGTTCATCGACAATAATCTGGGCATAGTTAAACTGGGCAACGGAATGACCGGCATCCGCCGAACTCTTCAATAATTCACGCGCCGCTTTTTTGTCCTGCGTAACATATTTTCCTTCCAGCAATTTCAATGCATAGGAAAACTGCGCCTCACGTGAACCATTTTGAGCTGCAAACTTATACCATAAAGTGGCTTCTTTTTTATCAAGCTTGATGCCAAGCCCTTTATCATACAATTCACCAATCAACGTCTGCGCCGCCGGGTCCCCAAGTTTGGCCAAAGGCAGCGCATATTTAAAGGCCGTCAGGTAATAGCCACGCTGAAAAGCCCCATAGGCCAAGTCAGGTTTTTTATTGCTGGATTTATTTTTCTCCCCATCAGATGAATTGCCAAATATGCGGGAATTTATCTGTTCTTGTGTTAATTCAGGGGGTGCATTTTTTTTGTTTTCTAGCGGAGCTGCAGGAAGATTTGGCGTCTGCGCCATCACCAATGATGAAAAGCTCAGTTGCACGGTTGCACATAAAACCAATATCAGCTTTAGAGGCTTATTCTTCATCGAATTTCGGGCCAAATTCATCCAGATATTTATTTGCCTTGATAACCGCTTCGCCCGTTCCCCCTTCATGGTGAAACACCGCTTTGCTTAAAATCACAAATTCCGCGCCACTCATGGCCACATCAATGGCGCTTTCCAGGCTGTTTCCACCCATAACCGCACAGGGAATTTCGATCAACTGCGCCCACCAATTTGCAAGTTTCAGGTTTTTTTTATGCGGTTCACTACGAATATCTTTGTCCAAAGCGCCAAAAAACATGAAATCAGGATTAAGTTCCCCCGCCTCAAGCGCTACGTGGCGTTCACGCACTCCACCATATCCTACAATTTTCTGTGGCGAAAAACGGGCAACCGCATCTTTAAGCGCATCCAGTCCATTTTCTATCAGATAACCATCGGCCTCAGCGCGTCCGGCAATTCGTGTATCGCCTGCCACAATCGCTGCAACATCATATTGCCGGGTAATAGCAATCAGTGTTTTACAATGTTCAAGAAATTCGCGTTCTCCCGTTTCGTTGACACCCATTTCGTGGGCACCCATTTCATGGGCAACAATAATCACACAGGCCACATCACCAGCATCAAGCGCCTGCTTTAGCAACGAGGCGGCATCATTTATCAATGGCAGTGCCAATATCAGGCGGCAGCGGTTAACTGAATCGGTATTCAACAAATATATTCCACGGATTTTTTACGACATAACGCCAAAAAAACAATTGGCCATGCCCGCACCGGGAAATCAACCTGCAAAAATGGAATTAATTCAGACCATCATCAGTTCGCAGCCTGGATATCCGGTCTTTTATCTGAAGTTTCTGGCGTTTCACATCAGCGATTTCCACATCGCAGGCGCTTGGTTGATTAAGCATCTGCCCAAGAACCGAATCGAGTTCTTTGTGCTTTTCTTCTAATTGCTGAATGTGAGTTTCGATTGCCATATTTCAACACCCTTTATCTGTCTGGTTGCGAATAATTGTCGATAAATGAAAGTGAATCATAAATTAGGATGATTGTCGAACTCATTCCGGCTACAACCATCAAATCAGCAGGCAATTTTTTGTCACCCTGTGAATAGTGAACATTATCCTGCACTTTTCCACAGGCCCCATAGAACAAATCAGTGCAAAACGAATCATCGCGTCACTTGGAACAGTGAAATGAACAAAGATAATCCATCGGTTGCAATTATCATGGGCAGCCAATCCGACTGGGAAACCATGAAACATGCCGCCAATACACTCAAAGAGCTGAATATTGACCATTCCTGCAAGATTATTTCCGCCCACAGAACTCCCGACAGACTATCACAATTTGCGACAACAGCGCGCGAAAACGGTTTCAAAGTCATTATTGCAGGCGCAGGAGGCGCTGCACATCTGCCCGGCATGACCGCTGCCATGTCGCCATTGCCTGTTCTTGGAGTACCGGTTCAATCAAAGGCCCTTTCCGGTCGCGACAGCCTTTTATCAATTGTACAAATGCCCGCCGGTATTCCCGTCGGCACCCTGGCAATAGGCAAGGCCGGTGCAATAAACGCCGCCTTAATGGCCGCAGCAATATTGGCGCTTAACGACAAAAACATAGCCAACGCCCTCGATGCATGGCGCACCGCACAAAGCGATAATGTTGCCCTAGAGCCAAAAGACTGATTAGCAATATGGCGCAAACCACAGAATTTCCATTCCTCAAAGAAAAAACGATAGGCATTCTGGGTGGCGGTCAGTTGGCCAGAATGCTTGGCCTGGCAGCCGGTCGCCTGGGTTTTTCCACCATCATTCTCGACCCGGCAGTAAATTGCCCTGCCGCTCAATTTGCCAACCACCAGATTGTCGCTAAGTATGATGATGAAGCTGCGCTAATCGAGCTGGCCGGACTTTGTTCAGTAGTTACCTATGAATTTGAAAATGTCCCGGTTGCAAGCGCAAAAACAATCCAGAATACCTGCGCTATTTACCCACCGCCCCTGGCCCTCGAAATCAGCCAGGACCGCCTGCACGAAAAGCGTTTTATCCAGTCAGCAGGATTAAAAACTGCTCAATATATCCCGGTCGCCAATCCATCAGAAATGGAAAATGCCACAAAAGCCATTGGACTGCCTGCGATCATGAAAACCCGGCGCATGGGCTATGATGGCAAAGGCCAAATTAAACTGGGCGATAACTATCACAAACATCAATCCAACGAAATTAATGACCTTCTTGAAGTTGATTGCATCCTTGAAGAGATGGTGGATTTTGAATGTGAGATATCAATAATTGGCGCACGCGACCGCGATGGAAATACCGCCTGTTACGACCCTGCCCGCAATGTTCACCTGAACGGCATTCTCATCAGTTCAACACTTCCATGCGATCTGGCAGAACCCATTATTGAGGCGGCCAAAACCCAAACCGCTGCTTTAATGGCAAAACTGGATTATGTAGGCGTCATCGGTGTGGAATTTTTTGTCACCAAATCCGGTGAATTACTCATCAACGAATTTGCCCCAAGGGTACACAATTCCGGCCACTGGACAGAAGCTGCCTGCCTGGTCTCGCAGTTTGAACAACATATCCGTGCAATCAGCGGCTTGAAACTTGGTTCAACAGCCCGTCATAGTGATTGCGTCATGCAAAATCTGATCGGGGAAGAAATCAGTAATATTCCAGCACTCCTCGCCAATCCTGATATTTTGGCCCACGACTATGGCAAACAACAAATACGCCCAGGGCGAAAAATGGGCCACTTTACAACAATTTTTGCAAAAGAACTGCCCTGACTACCGCCTTTGTCGCAAATATCCGCAATAAAAAAATATCCTCATCATCACTAACCATGCTGGACAAGTGCCGGGTGTTTTGCTAGAAAAAACCACTTGGCGGTGACGAGCATCGCGAGCGTGATGGCTTTTGCGTCAAATTCAGATCAAAATCGCCGTTTCGACTAATCGAATTTATTAAAGAACAGAATCGGAAATCAAACGTGCAAGTACTTGTCCGTGATAACAATGTTGATCAGGCGCTCAGAGCCCTGAAAAAGAAGCTCCAGCGTGAGGGTGTATTCCGCGAAATGAAATTGCGGAACTTTTACGAAAAACCTTCTGAAAAACGCGCCCGTGAAAAAGCCGAAGCTATTCGCCGGGCCCGCAAACTCGCCAGAAAAAAAGCTCAGCGTGAAGGCCTTATTCCTCAAAAAGGTCGCTAATACCTGTTTAGAAGAATAATTTGCCGCATATAAACTGCGCCTAACTTCTGCCGGTTTTATTGCTAGTTTCAGGTGAGGATAATTTCATTCTTGCCTAGATGCCGGATGCAACAATTATATGGCTAAGCCCAAATATCAAAACTGCATTCAAAATCTGCTGATAGTCCTCGCATTGCCTTTATTCCTGGCAGCCTGTCAGACTTCTGATTTAGGAAAATCCATTAGCATTGAACCCGAACAGGGTTCAAAATCCAACATTGATTCACTCAATATGGTGATCAAGAACAATCCCAATTCTGCGGAAGCCCTTAATGTGCGGGGCTCTGCCTATGGCCGGGCCGGCAAAAACCGTGAAGCCCTTGCGGATTTCACCCGCGCCATAGCGCTAAATCAACAATTCTATCAGGCCTACGCCAATCGCGGGCTTATTTATCGCCAGATGGGAGATGCGGCAAGTGCCGCAGAAGATTATTCCCGAGCACTAAAGATTAACCCCAATTACGATGTAGCTTATATTGGCCGCGGTACAATTTACTATCGCTCAAACCGCGAGCAGGAAGCCTTGCGTGACTTTGAACGTGCAATTCAGTTGGGCAGCACCAACCCGCGCGCTTATCATTCGCGCGGCCTGATTTACCAAAACCAGGGCCGCCATGCTCAGGCTGTCGAAAACTTCTCTAAGGCAATCCCCCT
>JAKISV010000229.1 GCA_021648425.1 Rhizobiaceae bacterium | reverse complement strand
CCCAGCGAGGAATTGCCGCGAGCGAAAACCTCTAATGCATAAACCTTGCTTCTATTGGAGACTCTGCTTAATATTAGTTGTGATAACAACCAGTGTCCTGCCCCAAAAATTGAACGGAATATGCAGTTGACCACGACAAGAACAAAAGTCGCAATTATTGGCTCTGGGCCTTCTGGCCTTCTGCTCGGTCAATTGCTCACCAATGCCGGGATCGACAATATTATCGTCGATCGCGTCGATCGTAAATATATATTGGAGAGAATTCGAGCCGGAGTATTGGAAGAAGGGGCGGTTGCCTTGCTTGACGAAGCAGGGGCAGGCAAGCGTATGCATAAGGAAGGACTGTTGCATGATGGCATTGCCCTTGCTTTTAGCGGCCATACCCACCGCATAGATTTGCATGCGCTCACCAATGGTAAGCGGGTCATGGTTTATGGGCAAACAGAACTCACCCGTGATTTGATGGATTTACGCGAGGCATCAGGCGCCACCACAATCTACAATGCTGAAAATGTCTTGCCTAATGATTTTAGCGAAGAAAAACCCTATGTCACCTACGACAAAGATGGCATTTCCCATCGCATTGATTGTGATTTTATTGCCGGTTGTGATGGTTATCACGGTGTTTGCCGCAGTTCGGTGCCTTCCCACGCAATCACCAGTTATGAGCGCGTTTACCCCTTTGGCTGGCTTGGTATCCTGGTTGAAAAACCACCCGTCAGTCATGAATTGATTTATGCGCGCCATCAACGCGGCTTTGCCCTTTGTTCAATGCGTTCCAATACCAGAAGCCGTTATTACATTCAGGTGCCTCTGGATGATAAAGTAGAAGATTGGAGTGATGAGGCATTCTGGCGGGAGCTGAAAAACAGATTGCCCGAGCAAGCTCATGAAAATTTGCAGACCGGCGCATCTTTTGAAAAATCAATTGCCCCGCTTCGCTCATTTGTTGCTGAACCGATGCGGTTTGGGAAATTATTTTTAGCCGGTGATGCCGCCCATATCGTGCCGCCAACCGGTGCTAAAGGCCTCAACCTTGCCGCCAGCGATATCCGTTACTTGTTTGACGCAATGCGCGATTTTTATCTGGATAAATCTGATGCCGGGCTGGATGCCTATTCTTCACGTGCGTTGTTGAGAATTTGGAAGGCTGAGCGTTTTTCCTGGTGGATGACAAGCCTGATGCATGTTTTTCCCGACAGCAGTCCCTTTGACCAGAAAATGTGTCAGGCTGAACTGGAATATCTGGTCAGTTCTGAAGCTGCATCAACTTCACTGGCGGAAAACTATGTCGGCTTACCTTATTAGGCCGCTTGCGGCAGCGCGCCTTTGCGCAATATCATTTCAGCTATGATGATATTTGGTATCCAGCAAATCCATGACAAATAGGGATAAAACACCTCAACCGGCATACCAGAAGCGATACCCGCGCCAAGCCAGATGCGCAAAGTAACCCCGGCAAAAGTAAATGCTGCAGAGCGTATCATCCATCTTCGATGCTCTAAAAAACGCCCGGCGCGCGCATGTAATACTGCCTGGGTCGTTGTCCAGAGCCACAAGATAGAAAGCAAACCAAAGCCGCTAACAGCAACAGGCCCGGCATTTGTCGTTGCAGCAAGATGCAGTCCACTCACCCCGCCAACTAAAACCGCAACAGCATAAATTCGTCCAAATAGCCGATGCAAAGAAGGCCTGGCAGCTCGAAAGCTGCGTGTAAATTGAAATGGAGCAATCATCAGCGCGATTGGTCCGGCAACAACATGGAGATAAAAACTAATCCTCCCCGCATCCAGATGATGTACCATTGCAGGAAATGCCGCATACATCCCCAACATCACAAAACGGAAAGAAACCAGCGCCACCGAAATTGAAGCAACCCAGAAAAATGCCCGCCACAGGGTCATTTTCCAGCTACCGGGTTTTGGATTTTGAATCGTTTCAGTCATACTATTCCCTTTTATGGTTCTGTCGTTCGCTGCTTGACATTGTAAAGTTGTTTCACAATAATCATAAACTTGACAGTGTCAATATATAAGGCAAACATGCAAAGCTAAAGCCTTTAGGAAGTTTGATGCTCGATAAACTTAACACCCATCACCATGGAAATCTCCACGAGGCGTTGATTGTGGCTGGGATAGAACTGCTGAACGAAGGTGGAATGCACGCACTGACATTGCGAAAATGCGCAGCGCGTGCCGGTGTATCCCACGCCGCCCCAGCCCATCACTTTGATGGACTAAATGGCCTGCTTGCAGCTATTGTGGCACGAGGGTTTCAGCAATTTACCGAGGCAATGGTTGGCGAGCGCGAAAAAGCTGCCAAAGACCCGTTCAGCATCCTGTGCGCAATCTGCCGTGGTTACCTGAAATTTGCCATTACCAACGAGGCGCTTTTCAATCTGATGTTTTCACCTCAAATGCAGGATTTGGAAGACAATAACAGCCAGAGAGAATTGCCCGACGCCTATCAGGTTTTGCGCGATGCCTGCGCACCGTTTAAACATGGTTCAAATGGCGCTGCCGGTACAGAACTGATGGTTTGGTCTCTTGTCCACGGTTTTGCCCAGCTAACCAGAAAAAACCGGGTGCACCCTGATAAACACACAACAGATGATACTAACTTCGATAATATATTAAGAGACCTCAAGCTTGAATTGGTTTGAGACATTATGCGCAACACTTAAGGGGAGGGCGTTTGACCATTCAATACGTTTGAGAGTTTTGAACTATCAATATTTCCCCCGGTGAGAATCAAGCCAACGCTTTTGCCAGCCATATTATGTTTTTCCTGCAATAAG
>JAKISV010000228.1 GCA_021648425.1 Rhizobiaceae bacterium | reverse complement strand
ATTTGCGCAAACTCGGGACGATAGATAGACGCCGGGTATTGAAGTTTATAAATAATCGGCTTGCACTTCTTGAAAATCCTAAATTATCCGGGAAAAGACTATCTGGCCGCCTTGCTGATTATTGGGTCTATAGGGTCGGCACCATCCGAATTTTGACCAGGCACGAGAATAACAGACTAATTGTAAATGTAATCGAGGTTGGTAATCGTCGGGAGATTTATCGATAACCCCATCCTCACCGCCCCATAGAATGATATTCATCATTGGGTTGTTTGTCCGTTGCCGCACTCATGCGGTTTGACATGTTGAAAAATGCGGCCACGGCAGCGATGTCCCAGATTTCGCGATCGCTCCAGCCTGCATCGCGCAGGGCCTGGCGGTCGGGTTCGTCTATTTCTATCGGGTTTTTGGTGAGGGCGTAGGCAAAATCGAGCGCGGCGCGCAGTTTTGGGGTTAGATCAGCGGTGCGGTAGTTCATCACCATTTGTTCGCCCAGTATCGGGTCGCCACTCAATTTTCGCACCGCTGCACCGTGGGCGGTGAGGCAATAATAACAATGATTGGTGGATGAAACGACCACGGCAATCATTTCACGCTCCAGTTTGGTGAGGCCTGAGGGGCCTAACATCAGGTCGTTGTAAAGACGGGTAAAACCATCGAATTTGGTGGCGTGCCAGGCGTAGGCTTTGAGTACGTTGGGTACAAAACCGAGCTTTTCTTCGCATACTTCCAGATACCGGCTCTGGCTGTCATTCAGGGCTTCTTCAGATTTGGGCATATCGAGGGCGACAACTGGTTTTGGTGGTTTGCTCATCTGGTAACTCCGGGTGAATCGCATTAACGTGGTTGGGTCAGCATAGCATTATGGATAAGGTTTTGGAGAATGAAATGGTTGAAATAACGCCGCGAAAAAAGGTGAATGGTGTGGTCACCGCAACGCTGAAAGCCCAGGGGGATGATTTTGTGTCGCTGCCGGTGGAGCAGTTGGAACTGACCTATGAAGGGATTGCCGGGGACTATCACAGCGGAATTACACGAAAATCCGGCGCGCGTGAACCATGGTATGAGCGCGGCATAGAGATGCGAAACGAGCGGCAGGTGTCGATGCTGGCGCAAGATGAACTGGCAACAATCGCCAAAAACATGGACCTTGATAAAATCGACCCGGGTTGGATTGGCGCTAATCTGATGGTCGAAGGCGTGCCTGATTTCAGCCTGTTACCAGCGCGAACGGTGCTGATATTTGAAGGCGGCGTGACGCTGCGGGTGGATGGCTATAACGGGCCTTGCCGCATAGCCGGGGGTTCAATTGCCAAACATATGGGCGGGCATAACCGCGAAACTGACGGTGTGTTTGATGCTTGCGCCACCGACTTGGCGTTGGCCTTCAAAGATGCCGCTCACATGAAACGCGGGCTGGTTGTGTGGGTGGAGCGCGAAGGCGTGATCAGGCCGGGTGAGAAATTTGTCGGACATGTGTGGCCGCAGTGGATTTATGGGTGAAGGTTTTGAAACAGAAAACAGAACCAAACGAAATTTTACCAGGGGTTTGTGCCTAATTGGATTTTCTTAACATCTGGCATCGTTTGCCTTATAGGCCGACAGGTTTTTATCTATTTCATCCCCAAAGGTTTCTTCACAAGTTTTCATAGTCTGGATGCGATCGAGACGGAAATTACGAAAGTCGTTTCGTTTTTCACACCAGCTTGCCAATAACCACAAAGGGCTGAAAAATATTAAGGCCAGTGGTCGCAAGGTACGGGCTGTGTTTTGTTTCAATTCATCGGTGTAGCTAATGCGAATTTTACGGTGAGTGCGAATACATTCACGCAAATCTGAAAAGTTGACTGTCCAGGGCAGTGTAGACTGACTTGGCAGGGAATAGGTTGTGATCTGCTGCAATTCTCCCTGAAGGTTTGCGGGTAAAACGGCATGAATTTTTTCAAAGGCATTATTGGCTTTCTCAGCGAATTTTTCATCGGTCCACTGACGAACCATGCTGATACCAAGACCAATGGCTTCTAATTCATCGGCGTCAAAGGTTATTGGGGGCAGGTAGTATTTTTTATCAATTATATACCCGACACCCGCTTCACCATTAATGGGCGCGCCTGAATTCATTAAGTCCTGAATATCCCGATAAACCGTGCGGGTGCAAATCTGAAATTCTTCCGCAATATGTTTGGCGGTCACTGCGCGACGCCTGCTTCGAAGAAAGTGCACGATTTTAATCAGTCTGTCTGCTCGTCTCATCTTGTTGCTCCTCTGATCAGAAGAAATAGTAGCTTAACACAAGTCTGGTGACACCATGCTGTCAGCAGGGTGTCACTAAGATAAATATTCATTCACTGAATAAGCAGGAGATAAGAGCTATGAATCGAACACCAGTCAATCCGTGGTTATGGTCGCTGAAATTGGGCTACAACCAGGCCGAGATACTCGAGGGAGCCAGTCGGCAGCTGAACTGTGCGGGTCAAACGGCTGTTGATGCTGATGGCAATCCGCAGCACGCCGGAGACATGCGAAAACAGATCGTGCTGGCTCTCGAGAACCTCGAAGCAGTCCTAAGTGCCGCCGACATGGGCCTTGCCAACATTACACGGCTCAACATCTACACCACTGATGTGGACGAAGCGATGAAACATTTTGACGTGCTTGGCGCCCGTTTCGGGCCGGTTAGTGCCGCTCCTCCAATGACACTGCTGGGTGTTACCCGGCTCGCCATTCCCCAACTCATGTTCGAGATCGAAGCGACTGCCGCCGACTGATATTAACGACCAACAGCCCGAAAACGCATCAAACATGCCACGCTCGAGT
>JAKISV010000044.1 GCA_021648425.1 Rhizobiaceae bacterium | reverse complement strand
TTTGCAGTGCCTGAACCACGAAACGTTGGCGGATTGTTGTCTGAAAAAACATCTTCAGATGAAAATGCTGCACAGTGACTGCCACCTTGTAGCCTCAACTGGGAACGCAAAGTGCCCCATTCGGTCTCATTACGAGCGTCGATGTTCAAACGGCCACGATAACGTACCCGGTGACGGTGAGTTGGAAGTCCGGCACGCGGATCTCCATCATGGTACTGACGACCTTCATAAGTTACGCGAACATAACCAGAGAATTTCAAGCAGGTTTCAGTGCCCGGGATGTAGAAGAAGCCCGCGCCATATGCGTCACAGATGCGCACATATTCCACTGGCTCCGGCTCTACGACAGGTGCCGCTGGATCCGCTGCTTGGGCAACGCTAACAGCCATAAGGGCTGCGGCGGAACCAAGAAGTAGTGATTTAATTTTCATTGTCCTGACCTCCAGATCAAACAATATGAGTTTAAAATAAGAACCTGCAATCGTATTGTATAGTTTGATGCAAGTCCCTGAACCAAAGGTTCGTGCACGATGTGTGCCTTTACCTGATGGTGAACATAACGATGGGGATGGCCAAAGCAATGGGGAATGCAGGTTTTGGGGGCGTGGGAGGTCGGTTAGGTTTGATGTGTTGCGTAAATGTCACGAATTTCGAGAGGAACTATTAACCATACCGGTTTTTGGGAAGCCAGTTAACAGATTTCGGCAGAATCATCGGTTGGTTTGGGTAATTTACGAACTGCTATTGACAGATTAACCCCGATATATTGAAAAGCGGATGTAATTTTGAGCAATATTGGCAAGCTGTTATATGACAAACACATCCTCCAAACAGGAATTAGACCGGGCCCTGGCCATATTGTCACGCGATTCGCGCAATGTCGGCGCGAATATCCAGGCGGGTGTGATCTATTCTCAGCAAAAAAATTGGGAAAAGTCGGCCCTTCATCTATCAAAGGCACTGGCTGCGGACAAAAAAAACCCGCTAATTCTGGAGAAGCTGAGCGATGTGGCGCTTGAGGCGCGCCAACTCACCAAAGCACGTAAATATGCACGCAGGCTGGTGGACATAAAAAAACGAGACGCGGGTGCATTGCATACAATGGCGAGAGTTTTTGAGGCGATGGGGGATATAAACAAGGCTTTACACTGGCTTAATCGGGCACTTGAACTGGAACCGGCAAACGCGCGCCTGCTCAAGGACAAGGCAGAATATTTCTCACAGTCTGGAGAAATCGAAAAATCGCTTGAAGTCCACAGGCAAATTCTGGAAATCGACCCGTTCTCCTCCCATTCCTGGTGGCCACTGGTGCAATTGCAGAAATTTGAGAAAGCAAAAGCACAAGATATTATCAGAAAGATTGACGCAGCTATCGCGGCGCATAGTGAAGACAGTGATTTGCGAGAACTGCATTTTGCCGCCGCAAAAGTTCATCAGGATATTGGTAATTACAGTCAGGCTTTTGACCATCTGGAAAAAGCCAACCTGCTGCACAGTCGCGAAATTTACGCAGATCGGATAATTGCGGCGAATATCAATTTTCGCGAAACTTATTCAAAAGAGTTTTTTCAATCCAGAATCAAAACCGGAAACCGGGAACACCGGCCAGTCTTTATTCTTGGCCAAACGAGATCAGGCACAACATTAACAGAGAGCCTGTGCGCCTCTCATTCGCAAATTACTGCAGGTGGAGAATTGCCGCATCTGACGGATTTCAATGCCCGGCTCGATTATTTTTCCACTTTTGAAAAAAAACATCACGATGCGGTCCATGAGTTATCCGACAGAAAAATTGCAGAAATGGCCCAGAATTTCATTTCGAAAACCAGACACCTGCGCGAGGGCGACCAGCTCCTGACTGACAAAATGCCCCATAACTTTCTCAATATCGGTCTGATCGCGATTTTGTTTCCCAACGCCAAAATCATTCATTGCCGTCGGCATCCGATGGATAACTGCCTGTCGATATTTTCAAACCCGATGCTGGATTATCACAAGGAATATAAAAGTCGCCTGGATGTTCTTGGTGAGTATTATCACAATTATGTACAGATCATGAAGTTTTGGAAAGAGGTATGCCCGGTTCCCATCCATGATGTTTTTTATGAAGACCTGGTGAGCAATACGCAAAATGTGGCTCGCGGAATGATCGATTATCTTGAACTGGAGTGGGAGGACGGCGTGATGGATCGCTCAAGCTCTCAAAATACAGTCAAAACACTTTCCGTGTGGCAGGTGAGACAGCCGGTTTTTCAAACTTCCAAGGGCAAATGGCGAAATTATGAAAAACAGCTAAAGCCTTTGCGTGATATTCTGGGTGATTATATCGACGAATATGAAGCGGAATTGGCGGCACTTGATAAAAATTGAAAACGCCCGTTTTCGATCCGGCCGCTCAGGTCGCTGATCTTGTCACTTGCCGGCAGGTCATGAGAAATCAGGATAATTGAACGCTTCGCGTTGTTAACAGCGCTTTTTAACAACGTCTGCATAATGTCGCGGGTTTCGTCATCCAGGCCGTTGAAAGGTTCATCCAGCAATATCAGTTTGGTATCGCGCAATAACTCGCGCGCCAGGGCAACACGCTGCATCTGACCGCCCGATAATGTGTTGGCGCGACGCTTAGCGTAACCTTTAAGGCCAATTGTACCAAGTATCTCATTGATCTGCTGAACCTGCGCGGTGTTCACTTGTGAATTTGGATTAAGGCCCAGGCCGATATTTGCCTCAACGCTTAGATGTTCAAACAGGTTGTTTTTCTGGAACAGGATCGAGATATGCCTTTTTGCCGGCGCTAAACGGGTGATATCGACACCATCCAGGATAATGCTTCCCTGGGTGGGTTTTAAGAAACCGGCAATCAGATCAAGCAGGGTTGATTTGCCCGCACCCGAACGCCCACCGATAGCGAGGATTTTTCCAGCAGGCAGCTTCATATCAAACTGATAGGAGGCGGCATTGTCACCGGAGTAGGAAAATTGCAGGTTTTTGAGTTGCAAATGGGTCAAGTGGTTCGCTCCTTATCAATTTGTTTTGGGTGGGATTGTTTTGGGCTGGTTCGTTTTTGGGCAAATGTGAATACTGTTATCACGATCAGCAATAAAACCAGGGCAATGGCGCTGGCGTCATCGGTGCGGTAGGAGCCGAATTTCTGATAAAGCAGCCAGGGCAGCGTTCTGAATTCTTCGCTGCCAAAAAGGGCGATTACGCCCAGATCACCTAAGGAAAAGCAAAATGCCAGGGCGGCAACATAGGTGATATCGCTTTTTAGCATTGGCCAGTCAATCTTTCGCCAGCGCAGCCACACGCCAGTGCCAAGGGAAGCGCAAAGACGGTCGTTTCTTTTGGCGGCGGCGCCAATTGCCGGGCGCAGGGTTGCAACACCAAAAGGGATGGCAATCAGCGCATTGGCGATAACTACTATTGCCGCTGCCCAAAGGGTCTGATCACCGCCGATTTTCTGAAACAGCAGGAAAAAGCCCAGGCCTAAAACGAGGGCGGGGAAAACCAGATATAACATGGCGCCAACCGACAGGAATTGACGCAGTAGTGGCGCAAATTTCAAATGGTTGAGGCGATTGGCGGCGGAAAGGGTAACCATTGCACTGGCCAGAGGCAGGCTAAACAACAAGGCCAACAAGGTGGAGGTAATGGCAATCAGCATACTGGTAATAAATGCCCTTTGAAATAACGGGTCTGAAAAAATCAACAATAATTGCACCCCTGCCCCATCGATGACGATAGTAATCAAGGGTGAAATGAAGAATATTGCAAAGCCGGTGATGATAAGATTTTGCACTGTCTTTTGCCGGGGCGAATTCAGGTGCCTATAGGACCGGCTGGCACCTGGTACTGAAGCGGGGATACGCACATTGGTATTGGCCGCAGCCATTAATACCAGCGCTATACAGACACCAATCTGCACCATGGCCAGCTGGAAAGCGCGTGGCAGGTCGAAATCGAATTTGATCGCCTCATAAATCGCCACTTCCAGGGTGTTATAGGCCGGAGAGCCGCCAAGGGTTAGAACAATGGCGAAGGAGGTGAAACACAGCAGAAAGATGGTGACGGCCAGAGCAGGAAGTGTGTTTTTAATCGCCGGGAAATCGATGGTCCTGGATTTTTGTATAAAACCCATTCCCAGAGAAAAACCCAACCTGTGGGTTTCAGGTGCGATAGCTTCAAAACGATGCAGCAAAATGCGCGCGGCAAAAGAAGCGTTGAAAAATACGTGGACTATAAGAATGCCTGTGAGACCGTAAATGGAAAATGGCAACGGCTCACCAGTCATGCCGGTACTGGCAGCCGCGAGCCAGCCGCTGCGGCCATAAACCGTGACAAGCCCCAGCACCACCACCAGGGTTGGCAAAACAAGGGCGGAGGAAATTAGCGCAATTAGAGGACGCCGGAAGGGAAAATGCGGCCGATTTGCCAGAGCCCAGGCGAGAAGGATGCCGAAGAACAGTGATATAATGGTTGAAAGCCCCGCCTGATACAGGGTGAAAACCAGGGTTCTTGAAATTACAGGGTCGTTGAAGATGCCGGTAAACTGCCCCGTGCCTTTGGTGTCAAACAACAGCAATTGGGCAAGGATGATAATCGCAAGAGCGAATAAAATCGCGCCTGCGGCCAGTGCGCTGACGAGCTGCAATCGATAAGTTTGAATTGGACCGGCAATTCCCATCATTCACCTATCAGCGCCCAATTGCCGCCAACCATTCGGCGATCCATTGTTTGCGGTTAGACTCTGCCTCCTTGCCATCCATCAGCAATGCAGTGGCCGGCACTTCCAGCGTTTTGAAACCTTCGGGCAGGCCTTTTTTTGTTTTGATTACCGGATAGGTCCAATTCGTTGTGGGAATAATATCCTGGAATTTTTCGCTAAGCATGAACTGCATAAACCGGCGGGCGAGTTTCTGATTTTTGCTGGATTTCAAAATTCCTGCCACTTCAATTTGCATATAATGGCCTTTGGCGAACACGGCGGAGGCGAAATTGCTGTCACCTTCTTCTATCAGGTGATAGGCGGGGGAAGTTGTATAAGACAATACCATATCCGCCTCGCCTTTAAGAAAAAGGCCATAAGAATCAGACCAGCCCTTGGTGATGGTCAGAATTTTCGGCGCGATGGATTTCCACACGTCGAAAGCCTTTTCGCCGTAGATGGATTTTATCCATAAAAGAAGCCCAAGGCCCGGCGTGCTGGAGCGCGGGTCTTGTATGATAATCTTGAAATCCTCAGGCATCGCTGCCAATTCTTCAAACGAAGAAGGGACGTTTTGCGTTTTGGTTTTGTTGTAGACAAAAGCAAAATATGAGTAATCGAATGGCAGAAATGTCTTATCTCGCCATATTGTGCGGTCGCTGGCAATGCCCGAAGATGAGGCGGGAGATGGGATGGCGAGATTGTCAGCGACAATTCCATGTTCGACAAACAGCCCGGTTTCGCGAGCGGCCTGGGCAATGTTGGTATCAAGCCCTAAAACAATATCTGCGCTGGTGTTTGTACCTTCCAACTGCACTTTTCTCAGGGCGCCGATTGAAGAATCGGCTGCTACAAATTTTACAATGCAGCCGCAGCTTTCTTCAAAGCCGGATTTAATTTTTGGGCCCGGGCCCCAATCGGCGGCAAAAGCATCATAAGTATAGATTGTCAGGGTTGGTTTTTCCTGAGCGTTTAGCGTTGAAAATATAATTGCTGAAAATAAAACTGACCATCTGAATATGGCCCATCTATCACCGGTTTTGCTGTCCCACATCTTTGATCACGCCTTTAATTGCGATAATTTTTGTGACAAAGGTCAGATAGCTGGTGCCCCGGCTGGGGTATCGGCATCTCTTGCTTCCTCCGCCAGCATTACCTGGTTCAGGTTCTATGGGTGTTTCTCAGCGCATTGCGCACCCCAGAGAGATGATTAGAATATAGACGACAATCCTCGTCATTCAAGACTTTGATTTGAGAATAGGTATTTTATCTGTTGGCTGAAATATTAGAAGAACTTCAATTCACCAAACCGGTTTTGCTGGTTGGACCAGCCGATTTGCATTTTGAATTGCTTGGTGAACTGGCGCGGCGCGACTTTCCGATTATCGCTGCAGATGGCGGCGCCAACCGGTTGTTGAAGAATGGTATTGTTCCCGATGCCATTATTGGCGACATGGATTCGCTTGATCAATCGCTGCTGCCTGACCCGGCAACCAGGCTTGTTCAATGCAATGAGCAAAACAGCACAGATTTTGAAAAATGCCTCAACAACGTTTCTGCCCCGCTGTTTGTGGCCTTTGGATTTACCGGCAAACGTTTCGATCATACGCTGGCTACACTGCATGGCATGGTGAAGTTTTATCAGAGAAAAAATATCCTGCTGGTGGGCAGCCAGGACATCAGCCTGATTCAAACCGGCGAATTTTCAATCGCTCTTGAAAAAGGCCAAACCATATCGATATTTCCCCTGAGCAATATCAAATTTTCAGGTTCACACGGTTTGAAATATCCGCTTGAAGGGTTGGAGCTTGATATCGGCAAAAAAATCGGAACTTCGAATAGTTCAAATGCAGAAAAAATAGTCATAATACCTTCGCCGCAATATGAAAAAACCCGCTATGTGGTCACCCTGCCAATCAGTTCGCTTGGTAAGCTGCTAAAACGCAGTTGATGAATATCCAGACGCTTTTATAGTTATATTAACCGTCTTTTCCCATAATCATTGTTATTCAATACTATACAGACCGGCATTGGCCGCAGGGTCATGCCGGGAACGGGTCTGATATGAAGAGATTACAAAAATTGTCGGCAGCGCTTTCAGTGAGTTGCGGTGTGGGTGTGTTAATGGCGGTGATTGTCACCGGCAACAAAAGCACGCTACCGCGAACGGCTGTGGTGATTCCTACAGAAAACCCGGCCTTTGTTCAAAAACAAACACTTGCCAGGGCTCCTGCCACCACACAATCGCGATTGCCACAACGACGCACGGCCGAAAGAACGCGTGATAATGGCGATGGCATTGACCGGATTATCACTTCATCAATTTCGCGCCCAAAACCCGCCAGCAATATAAATGACATAATATCTCAAAATTCAGGCGACATTAATCCATATCCAGGGTCAAAAGAGACGGTTATTGTCAGGTCCAAGGACACATTGGCGGCTATTGCACGGCGCACGGGAATAAGCATTTACCAACTGGCAGCAATTAATTCCATTGAAGCGCCCTACATTATCCGACCCGGGCAGATATTGCGCCTCGGCGAATAGCGACAGACCGTATTTCTTCAGCACCAAATGCCGCCCATACAACTTTAGGCGAATAGATAGCAAATTTACGAAAATAGTACTGGATTATTGTTGTCAAATTACGTAACGTAAGACGCTGCATGTAGCCGGCGCGGGAGGCGCACCCCAGCACTATTCCCTTGTGGAATAAATGCCTCCCGTGCCATTTTTTTCAAAAAACTTTTTTAACTTATTGATTTTTCAGCGTAAATTATTGAACTCTTTTATCAGTAATTGCGCAGAGCCGCGCGCTCCCTGTAGATTGAAATTGGCGGTGGATACAACCAGATTCGCACAATTATCGACCGCTGCAGCCAGTGAGGCCGATGAGAATTCTTTTTCATTCAGCACTGTGGCCACGCCTTGCTCTGCCATCATTTCAGCACGGCGGATTTGCTCTGTTTCAACGCCATCGGCAAAGGGCACCAGGACTGCCGGGCAACGGGCGCGCAGCAGGTCACCTACTGTATTATATCCAGCCCTTGATACGGACACTTTGGCCTGGGCCATGACGTTTGTGAGATCTGGAATAAAGCGGGTGATTTTCATACCTTTGGGAGCGTTGATTTCGAGATAATCATACTCCTTTTGAGGGAGGTCAGGGCCGGTAGTCAGGCACCAGTTTTCAGGTATTGTTTTACATTTCTGCATAGCGTTTATGGCGACATGCATCAGTGTTTTTCCCACCGCACCGCCACCTGCAGATACAATTACCTGCGGGGTAATGCTGGGTGACTGCGACTTGTCCACCGGGTCAGGTGTGACCAATCCGCTATAGCGTATTTTGTCAGCAAATTCCCGCGCGTTTTCAAAGGTGGTTTCAATGCGAATAAGGTTTGGATCGCCGTGCACCATGACAATATCAAAGCGGGATTTTATCGCTTCAACAGTATCAATGACTTTTTGTGGTTTCAGGTTTTCCTGCAAGATATCGCGAACTGAGCACACTATGATTGGCCGGGGGCGCATGGCATGGGCGGCTTCAATCAGCGGGACCAGTTCAAATCGCATTTGTCGGCGACCAAAGGGATAGGCTTCAGTGATGAGAATATCGGGCTTTATGTCGTGTAACAGTTGCAGCAAATGCTGGCTGCGGGCCTCTTTTCCCGCCTCATTCATTTGACTGCCATCATCCAACAGTAATTTCCCGAATTCACCATCCCTGATATGAACGGCCTGCAAATAGTGCATTTCAACGCCGCCGGTATCCATTGATGGTACTTTTTTGCCACCCCAAACAATATGCGTTTCGCAGCCTGCTGCAGCCAGACCTTTTGCCACCCGCGTGGCGCGGAAAACATGGCCAATGCCGAGCAGATGCTGTACATAAAACAAAATTTTTGGTGTTTTAGAGCGTTTTTCAATCATATTGAATCACTTGACCGGTTTTTCGCAGTTGCTGGCAAGGCGGGTTTGACGCCTTGGTCTTCCTGACCACAAGTCAAATCCAACGAAGTCCAGTAGCTGCGAAAAACCGGCCTGCGGTGGACCATATCAGTCCATCTGCTGCGTTGCAATCCTTGCACGATCAACCAGATCGCCCGGCGAATTGCGCCTTGCCGAGTGGACTGATATGGCCCATCAAGTGGTTCAATATGATTGAAAAGCGCTCTAGTCATCGTACCTGCTTTTTTGTTTGAGAATTGGACACAAGTTCACGCAACAAATCGGCCAAGTCGCCTATGGTTGAATGGTGGTTGAATTGGGCTCGCACTTTAGCTTCCCCCGCACTACCCATTGAATTGCGTAAATTTGTGTCATCAGCAAGCCTGATAATTGCAGCAGCGAGCTTATCGGGCTTGTCAGGCTCAACCAGAAGCCCGTTTTTTTCGTTTTCGATCAATTCAGGAATGCCGGAAATGGGCGAAGATATCACTGCAAGGCCCTGACTTTGCGCCTCAACAATTACATTGGGCAGGCCATCGCGGTCACCATCTTTGTCGATGCGACAAGGTAGAACGAACAGGTCACTATTGTTGTAGGCAGTGATGACATCACGCTGATCAAGCGCACCGCGAAAGGTGCATTTATGGGAAATACCAAGGGAATCCGCCTGGGCTTTTAACTGATCACGTAACGGCCCGCCGCCAATATGGGTCCATTGCCAATGTAGGGATGCCGGCAAATTCGACAATGCATTGAGCAGATTATCGAGGCCTTTTTTGGCTACGGCGCGGCCAACCGTGATGATACGCAGTGGATTATTTTCATCGCTACCGTTACGGTTTGAAGGTTGATTTTTGGGAGAGGGAAACCGTTTCAAATCAAGGCCATGATAAACCAGATGCACTTTTTTCGGGTCGTGGCTGAGGGTTTGCAAATGATCTCGCGCACCTGCTGTGCAGGTTGCCAGCCACTGGCAGTCATCAAGCTTTTCAGTGATTTCCCAGTCAGGCGATGTCCAGATGTCTTTTGCATGGGCGGAGATGGCAAAGGGTTTGGCAGCCATTAATGCAGCATAACGCGTGGCTGAGGTAGGCGTGTGCAAAAAATGAGCGTAAAGGCATGATATTTCACGGGAATATTCTGCCGCAATCACCAACCCCTGAGCAAACCTTCGAAACCGGTTACGGGTAAAATCGCGCACCAGATCTTTTCGAAAGGCGCGCCAGGCGGATGAATATCCATCGAATTTTCGCGCAATGCGCCAGGCTTTGAATACCCGCAGCGGCTCGTTGTGAATATATTCAGGAAGATAACTTACCTGAGCCGAGATTTCACGGTTTATTGGATGCACGGCCTTATCTGTGGGATGGCGTAACGAAATGATTTGAAGATTAAATCCCAGTTTTTCCAGAGCCAGGATTTCCTGTGAAATAAAGGTTTCCGACAGGCGAGGATAACCCTTTAATACGATTCCAATTTTGTTACCCGTATTCAATTTGATGAGAGCCTGTTTTAAAAATTGCGCGTAATTCTGAAATCTATTTTGCGGCAGCTATTTCCAGCGGGGTTTCCATCTGGGGGCGCGCTCGGGTGGAAATTGAATTTATCAGTTGTTCGATATCAGTACAAATGGTTAGCAAGCCACCCAGATCAATTTCGCCCAGATGATTGGAAGGGGTTTCCAGGTCAGGCAGGCGATTGAGCATTTGAGCCAATACTTTTGGCACGGATGCCTCTTGCGGCGTCAGCATTTCGCACCAGCCCAGTTCACGCGCACGCGAAGCGCGGATATATTGTTCCTGGCGCGGCGGTACCCTTGGGACAAACAGGGCTTTTTTGTCGAAGGACAGCACTTCACAAAAAGTGTTATAGCCGCACATTCCAACAACAGCAGTGGCGCGATCAAGCAGCATTTCCATGCGTGCTTCAAAATCAATCACAGTAATATTTGGCAATGCGGAAGCGCGCAGGCGGATGCGTTCGCGATTTTCTGTTTTCATGAACGGGCCAAGCACCATCACCAGCGGGAAATCATCGGAAATCTCCAATTCACGTGCGGCCAATACCTGCTCAATCAACGGGCTGCCATCACCACCGCCACCGGTGGTCACCAGAATGAAATTTTCCGGTATATTGTGCAATTCCAGCTGGGGTGAAGAAGGTAATTCACGGCGCAGAAAACCGGTGTAAATCAGATTATCCTGAATATATTTACCTGTATCAATACCCTCCAGCGGGTTCCAGAAATTTTGCGGTCCATACACCCAGATGCGGTCATAATAGTCGGCTATTTTTTCGACCATACGCAATTTGTGCCACTCTTGTTGCAGGGCTTGGGGGGAATCCATGACATCGCGCAGACCAAGCACCACTTTTGTGTTGCCCTGGCGTGAAAACATCTGGAGCGTTGGCTCCAGTTCACCTTTCAGGCCCATGGGCTCTTTATCGGTGATGAATATATCGGGCCTGAAAACCTCAGCAGTGCGCTGGATTATCTGTTTGCGCATCATCAAAATTTCATCAATGCTGATATGATCGGAAATTGAATCATATTCGCCATTATAAAGCTTGATAACCGAAGGAATTTTGACGAAATCCACCCGTGCGCGAAAATCAAATGCGCCAGCAATCTGGGAGCCGGAGATGATAATAACACTGACACCCTTGAACTGCTCGACAATCGCATGGGCGATGGCGCGACAACGGCGGAAATGACCAAGCCCGAAAGTATCATGACTGTACATCAGGATGCGGGCATCCTCCAGGCGTTTCATTTTGTTGTTTTTCCTTTATGCCTGTCAGGTGGTGCATGCATATATTAACACCAGTAACGTTGTTGACCCAGCCAACCGGTTCTTCCAGCCAGTCCATTTTAAACTGAACAAGCCGGCATTGACAAGCTGCATTTGCATGACAATTGAGACTTCAACAAACATCAACTATGATAAGACAGGACGAATATTTGATGACAAAACCTGCAATTGCATATTATGCGCCGCTCAAACCACCTGACCACCCTATTCCCTCTGGCGATCGTCAAATGGCGCGCATGTTGCTGGCAGCGTTAAACAAGGCCGGGTACGATGCACAGCTGGCCAGTCGTTATATTTCCTATTCAAAACGCCACGGCCCGCAATATCTTGAGGAGCGCAAACAAGGCGCTTTGGAAGAGGCTGCGACTTTGTTGGCCCGGTGGGAAAAAACCGGCTACCGGCCCCAGTTGTGGTTTTGTTATCATCCTTATGACAAATCACCGGACTGGCTGGGCATGGAAATTTGCCGGGTGCTGGATATTCCAATGGTTACCGCAGAACCGTGTAAAACCGGTCAGGGGCCCAATGGCGAGTGGATACCCTGGCGCAATGAAGCAAAAGCCGGGATAAAAATGGCGGCCATGAATATTGTAATGACCCCATCGGACAAGGCCTATCTTGATACTTTCATTGAACCGCAAAAAATTGCTCTGATGCCGCCTTTTGTTGACACCGATATGCTGATTTCATCGTTGCAGCTGGAAGACAAGAGCGAACCTTCCAGCCTTTGGAGTGAAGGGCTAAGATTACTCAGCGTTGGCATGATGAGGCCGGGAGCAAAAATTGACAGTTACCGGCTGTTGGCAAATGCACTGCAAAAACTGGAAGAAGAAAAGTGGAGCGCTGTGATCGTCGGCTCCGGCCCGCGATTGGATGAAGTTCATGAACTATTCAGTTGGGATGAACATGCGCGAATAAATATTGTCGGGGAAAAGTCTTGCGCAGAAGTGCTGTTGTTAATGGAGCATGCCCAGGTGCTGGCCTGGCCTGGATGTCGCGAAGCCTACGGCATGGTTTATCTGGAGGCGGCGAGCCGTGGATGCCCAGTCGTTGCGCTGGACAATCTGGGAGTGCCGCTGGTGGTTGAACATGAACGCACGGGCCTGCTGGCCTCACCAGCCAATTCGACGACCTATGCGCAATGCCTGAAGCGATTGATGAATGATCGCGTACTACTGAAAAAACTGGGGGCGGGTGCAAAGCAATTTGTCACCAGCGAACGCTCAGGAGAAAAAACCGCCCAAAGGCTGCGGCAGATCATTGAGCCTGTTTTGGCGCGGAGCACGCAAAATGGCTAATGCAAAAACAAAAGGCGCGCGCATCGCTTTGGAACAGGAACTGGCCCGGTGGGTTGTTTCTGACAGGCGTGTACGCCTGTTTCTGCGCGATGATGATGCAACTGACGCCACCCCTGCTCTGGCAAGACTGGCTGATATTTCCGCACTCAGGAATATTCCTCTATTATTGGCCGCCATACCCAAATTTGCCACCGCCAAGTTGGCCATATTCCTCGATGAGCAACCGCTGATTACACCTTGTGTTCATGGCTATGCCCACACAAATCATGCGCCAGCCAGCGAAAAAAAAATGGAACTGGGAGACCATCGTGCTCTGGATATTGTGATTGGTGAATTAACAGCCGGGCGCAATAAATTGCAGGAGATGTTTGGCTCGAAACTCTCAAATTTACTGGTCCCGCCCTGGAACCGAATAAGTGAGGATGTTGCCCGCGCAGCGGTGGGTTCAGGCTTTACGGGAATATCAGGGTTTGGCTGGCAGCTAACTAATCAAGATCAGGTTTGGGTTAATACCCATGTGGATATTATCAACTGGAAAAGCGGCAAAGCCAATAAGTCACTTGATGTTGTTTTGACAGAACTGACAACAAATCTGGCTATTGCGCGCGAAAATAATTACGCCCCCCTGGGTATTCTCACCCACCATCTTGTTCATGATGATAGCGGATGGGCTATGCTGGATGCGCTATTTCTACTGTTGGAGGAGTTGGCTGCGACTGAATGGTTGGCGGCAGATGATCTGGTTGGGGGTAACGGGGCAGGAGAGTTGTAATTATCTTGGTGAATCTCGTTATCCTGTTGAAATAAAACAACAATAAAAACCCAAAAAATCTTATCCCCACATTCCCCACTGCCCATATACTGTTCCCACTGATCAACCCTGCAAACGACGGCGCGCGTGCCGAATGTTCCGTGGGTTGGCAGCAGCAGAGCGTGGACGGTCACATGTCGGGTGTGGCCCAAGCTTGAGGCTGGCGAATACCCGAAAAGGGCCTCGTTACTGTGGGCTTACTTCGGAACCAGACCAAAAATCTCTGCGCGGGGCTTTTGATAAAAGCCGCATTGCAGCAATACTGCGTTAGGTTTTTATGGAAAGCCCCGCAAGTTTGCACTTTATACGTATGACGCTGATGCTGGGATGCATCGAGTGAACAACCAGGCATGTTTAATAGGGGACAGTAACCGATTAATTTCAATTTAATCGGTTACTGTCCCCTATTAATTTCGAATTATAGTTCTATGTCATCCATAGGGATCTGCGGCATCACGCAAACCGTCACCGAAAAAATTGAACGCCAGAATGATGAGGATTACCGGCACTACCGGGTACATCAACCAGGGATATAGTGCCACGACGTTGATGTTCTGGGCTTCGTTCAGCAGCACTCCCCAGGAGACAATAGGCGAACGAAGGCCAAGGCCGAGAAAGGACAAGGCGGTTTCACCCAAAATCATGGTGGGGATAGTAATGGTGGCGGATGCAATCAGATGGCTCATGAAACCAGGCACCAGGTGGAGACCGATAATGCGTGAGGGTTTAGCCCCCAGCAGGCGCGCGGCCAGCACATAGTCCTCTTCACGCAATGACAGCAGTTTTGAGCGCACCGCTCGTGCGAGGCCTGTCCAGTCTATCAACCCAAGGATGATGGTAATGCCGAAATAAATCACAATGGGGCTCCAGGTGACCGGCATGATGGCGGCAAGCGCCAACCATAGGGGGATGGATGGCAGGGACTGGACAACTTCGATTACCCGCTGGACCACCAGATCAATCCAGCCGCCATAATATCCAGCCAGACCGCCCAGAATGATGCCAATCGAAAAGGAGATTGAGATGCCAATCAGCCCAATAGTCAGCGATATGCGAGCGCCATAGACAATGCGCGAAAATACATCACGGCCCAGCCTGTCAGCACCCAGCAGGAATAATTGGCCATTTACAGCAGGACAGACAAAATGGAAATTGCCTTCGACAAAACCCCAGAATTTATAGCTGTCGCCGGAGCAGAAAAAACGCAGTTTCTGCACTTTTTCAAGGTCCGGGGTATGAATACGTTTGAGAGTTCTCATATCCAGTGTGGTTTTATAGCCATAAACAAACGGCCCGACAAATTCGCCCTCATGAAAAAGATTTATCGATTGAGGCGGGGCATAGATGAATTTGGTATTTCGGGTTTCCAGCGAATAAGGCGCGATCATTTCACTGATCAGGATAGAGAAATAACAAATGGCCAGAAATATGCCGGAAATTACCGCCAGCCTGTGGCGTTTGAATTTCCACCACATCAGTTTCTTTTGCGAGGCCAGGAAGAGCTTTTCCTGATCAGGCGTCAGTTGCTCTATTTCCTTGGCGTCAAATGGCTCTTTGTTGACGTAATGCTTAATCCTGTCGCTCATCGGCTCACTCCCCCCGACAGTCTAATTCGCGGATCAAGAATGGCCAGCAGAATATCAGATACAAGAACGCCAATGACGGTGAGAAAAGCCAGCATCATCAGGAAAGAACCGGCCAGATACATGTCCTGGCTTTGCAGGGCGGCAATCAACAAAGGGCCGGTGGTTTGTAGCGACATGACAATTGCAACGATCTCGGCACCGGAAATTATCGTTGGCAGGATGCCGCCGATATCGGCGATGAAGAAGTTCAATGACATGCGAAAAGGGTATTTTATCAAACCACGAAATTCCGGCATGCCTTTGGCACGCGCGGTGGTGACATATGGACGGCGCAATTCATCGAGCAGGTTGGCGCGCACACGGCGGATCATGCCAGCAGTGCCCGATGTGCCAATGACAATCACCGGCACCCAGATATGGGACAGCACGGACATGAATTTTCCCCAGCTCAAAGGCTGGTCAATAAATTCAGGATCAACCAGGCCGCCGATTGATACGCCAAACCATTGGTTGGCAAAATACATCATCAACAGGGCTAAAAGGAAATTAGGGGTCGCCAGTCCCAGCAGGCCCAGAAAAGTCAGGCCGTAATCGCCCCAGGAATATTGATGGGTGGCGGAATAAATACCAATTGGAAAAGCAATCAACCAGGTGAAAAGGACAGTGAAAAAAGTCAAAATCATTGTGAACAACAAGCGGTCTCCAATCACTTCGCGCACCGGCAACTGATATTCAAAGGAGAACCCAAAATCGCCGACAACCATGCCCGATGCCCAGACCAGATATCGTTGCCAGGTTGGTTTATCGAAACCATATTCCTGACGCAGGAATTCGATTTTTTGCGGGTCAACGGTTTCGCCAGCGGCCAAAAGCTCCGCCACATAACTTTCCAGATAATCACCTGGTGGCAGTTCAATCAGCGCAAACACCAGCATGCTGGTCAAAATCAGCGTTGGTATCATATAAAGTGTGCGCTTGATAATGTAACCGATCATCGGAAAATTTCCTCAATATCACTTATCAAACCAGAAGGTATCGGGGCGATAGATGCCAAAATAGGCAGTAGGTGCCCACGTAAAAATACCTTCCTGGGGAACATTGCGCAGCTTTTTGTTTACCACTACCGGCTGACGGGTGTTGTTGAGGGTGCCGATGGTGAAAACCTGGTCCGTATAGGTTTGCAGCATTTCGTGCCAGATGGCAGAGCGCTCATCGGGTGTTTCAGCCAACAGCCAGGACTTATAACGTTCAATTTGTTTGGCTACCAGTGGCATTTGCGGCGGCTCGCCGGCTTTGCCTTTGGTTTCGAAATACTGGCCCCATTTTGGCCACTGCAATTGCGGCATAGAAGTGGGTGCCAGTTCTTCGGGGCTCATTTCGCTGGTGGCGATGGCATTATCGAAGCCCAAAAATACCGACATTTGAGATTCACCGGACTGGGCGCGTCGTCTGAACAAATCACGCTGGGAGGCGCGTACAAATATTTTGATACCGATTTTTTTCCAATGATCACTAATCAATTCCAGCACATCGGTTTCCTCAGTGGATTCACCCGATGTGTCAATCGTGATCTCGGCCCTCGTTCCATCGGGCAACAGACGAATACCATCGCTGTCACGCGCACCAAGACCGGCCTCATCAAGAAGCCTATTGGCTTGATCAGGGTCATAGGCGACCCAGGCGTTGCGGTATTCTTCTTTGAACAACGGACTTTGCGGCATAACCGTATTGGCACTTGGAGAGGCCAGACCAAAATAAATTGCTTCGTTTATCTCATCGCGATTAATACCCAGCGACAAAGCGCGGCGAAAACGAACATCGCGCATCAGACCACTCCATACAGGATCCTGGGTATTAAAATTGGGAAATATTGCGACCTGGGAACCTTTGCCCGTGGACCAAAGCCAGACATTGAAATCTTCTTTTTCCTCGGCCTCTTTCAAAAAGGTAAAATTGTCAAAACGCAAATAACGCGCCTGGAGATCGCTTTCACCGGTGCCGGTTTTTGCCGGAATTACATCTTTGGAGACGATATCAACGATAAGTTTGTCGATATAAGGCAGTTGACTGCCATTGGTATCAACGCGGTGAAAATAGGGATTGCGCTCAAATATATAGCGCTGTGCTGGCGATTTTACCATATTGCGCCAGGGTTGCAGCGTTGGCAGATCGGGGTTTTCGGGACGGCGCTGGCGTTGATTTCTGGTGTGAAGGGATGCCCAGTCCTTAACTCTAATTTCAGCTACCATCGCGGCGAGTTTTTCAGGGTCCTGATAGTTTTCATGAAACTGCTTCAGGTAGGCGGCAGGCCGGTAAATATACAGTGGCGAGGGACGCGACAATGCGGGAAGGAAGGCCGGGTTGGGTCTGTCCC
>JAKISV010000043.1 GCA_021648425.1 Rhizobiaceae bacterium | reverse complement strand
GACATGCAGGTGGGGTATTGAAATTTGGTGAGTAGAAGGGTATATATTATGTGTATAAATTAATACTCAAAATGGACAATTTCCTATGACCTCTGCAAAAGAACGAGCCGCTTTTACATTATCAGGTGCGACTAAACTGAAACTGGAGAATGCTATACAAAAAAGTAAAAGGTCGCGATTTGTTGAAAAAGCGATTGAGGATGCCTTGCTGGTGGAAGCCAAAATCAAGGCGCTTGAGGCACTTGAAAAAAAACCTGACATTGATGCCAAGGGGGATACCAAAGAGGACACCAAAGGGTACGACAGTATAGAGTTGTTGCGGCGTATCCGGCAGAACCGGAATGATGAATTATTAGCTCGCCATCAATCATGACATTTGTTGTTGACGCATCAGTATTCAATAAACTGTTTTTGAATGAATCAGACAGTGCTCAGGCGAGAGGGCTTTTTCACCATTCAATTCTGAATGATATTCAATTATTAGCTCCAGGACTGTTGCTATATGAGGCGCTTTCAGTGGCTTTGCATTATGAAATTCCGTTTGGGGATATTCACCAGTTGTTAGCCTTGCAGCGGGCAGCAGGTATGCGCCTGATAGAGCCGACAATTACGATGCTGGAAACTGCACAAACCATTTCGCGCCATGGCAACTCCAAATCAGGCTATCCATCTCTGCAGGATAGCATTTATCATGCGGTGGCAATTGAAGAAAAAGCTGTATTGGTGACAGCGGATGCAAAACATTTCTCAAAAGCGGGTTCGTTTGGAAATATTAAAATGCTTGATGAGATAGCTGCGAAACTTGAGTCATAATTGCGGCCGGCGAAAACCAATTGGTTTTTCATACAGATAGGCAATGCGCTCGATTGCTTCATGCAGTGGTTCAATGGCGACGCTCATAGTGTGGCCGGAAGCATGAACAATGTGGGGGGTTTTGTGGATAGTTCCCTTGTGAATAGCGATATGCCCGCGCCAGAATATCAGGTCGCCGCGTTGCAGGTTTTCAAGCTTATTGCCCGGTTCAATTTCTTCACCAATCGTTGCTGCCTGCATATCGCTGTCGCGCAAAACTTCATGTGCGCACATGCGCATGGCCAGTTGAACCAGACCCGAACAATCGACACCAAATGCCGATGAACCGCCCCACAGATAGGGCGTGTGGATTAGCTGTTCACAAACAGTGACAAAATCTTCAGCATGGTCATCAATTTTTCGAAGATGTTTTTTGATTACCGCTGTGGCGTCATTCAATATAAAATAATCTGTACCGCGCACGGTTTGGGTACCAGTTATCGAGAGCAGGCTACCCATCGACAAACATGCCTGCACCGGGCTTCGCAATTCTGCTTCAGGATAGACATAGGTGGAGGGCACGCAAACAACATGGGTGGGTTTGATTTCAAGGGTTGCAACATTATCTGCTTCAACATAACCGACATAGCCATCGCGAACGGCCTGTACCCAGGACCAGTTTTTTACTGTTTCAAAAATCCTGACTTCTTCACCCAGCAGAAGTTGGTGTTCGGTGTTGGCTTTTGTTGCGGGGCTGCCTTTGAGGTTGGCAACCGGAACGCAGACCCTACCTGATTTTCCATCGGTATATTTTTCGGATTTAACTTTTCCACGCAATCGCGCGTCGGCCAAATCAGACCTGTAAGCATTCAGCCGCCTGTCAAGGGGATCAAGGGTTGGGAGGCTGCCGGGCGGACTATTCATTGCTGCAACTCTGCGGCGGAACCGGCAATTATTTCAGCGAGCTTCTCCAGATATAACGAACCTTCAACCGTGCGCTGGATAATCACATTACGCCGGTCGCGGGGATCGCGTTTTCGGGTTACCAGTTTCATGATGCCCATAGTATCGAGTGCCCTGGTAATAACCGGTTTGGTGACATTCAATTTTGCCGCAAGACCGCGAACGGTGTGAGGGGGGCGCTCAAGATAGATGGTCAACAAAATTGCGGTCTGGCGAAGTGTTAAATCGGGAACATTGTCGAGCACCTGCATCATTGCAGCGCTGTGCCACAGATGCAGGGCTTGAGATTCGTCCAGTTCAAATGCCATTTTTCAGATCGTTTCGTTTCGCTACCGTTTCATTTAACCGGTCAATCTGTTTAAAACAAGTCTGAAATCAGGGTGCCTCTATTTGGCATAGCGCTTATTGATGACATGAAACAAAGCGCGAATGCCCTGGGCCTCACCACCAATCTGCGCCCATGGTTTTTCTGCGGGGACCCAGCCAAACACATCCAGATGAACCCAGCTTTTTGTCTGACTGACAAAACGAGACAGGAACAAGGCGGCGGTAACCGAGCCGGCAAACCCGCCGCTGGTGATATGATTTATGTCGGCTGTTTTTGAGGCCAGCAGGGAATTATAAGGCTGCCACAGGGGCATTCGCCACAGGGGGTCGTAGAGGTTCTCAGCGGCGGATGCGATATCGTTGGCCAGTATATCATCATGGGTATAAAATGGTGGCAGATCAGGGCCAAGTGCCACGCGCGCTGCTCCTGTAAGCGTTGCCATGTCAATTAACAGCTCGGGTCTTTCTTCATCGGCCAGGCATAAAGCATCCCCCAAAATCAAACGACCCTCCGCATCGGTGTTGCCTATTTCAACACTCAGGCCTTTGCGGCTTTCGAGAATATCACCGGGGCGAAATGCATTGGAGGAAATAGAGTTTTCAACAGCCGGAATTAATACCCGCAACCGAACCGGCAATTTTGCATCCATAATCATGGCAGCCAAACCCAGGACATTGGCTGCGCCACCCATGTCTTTTTTCATCAGGGTCATGGAGTTTCCTGGCTTGATATTCAATCCACCAGTGTCAAAGCTGACACCCTTGCCGACAAGGGTCACTTTTGGGGCTTTTAGTGCACCCCAATGCATATCAATCAGTCTTGGCGCTGAGGCGCTGGCGCGGCCAACCGCGTGAATCATAGGAAAATTCTGTTTCAAAAGGGCTTCGCCCTTAATGACCTTAACGCTTGCCTTGTGAGATTTTGCAAGGGTGCGAACCGCTAGTTCCAACTCTTCAGGCCCCAGATCATTAGCCGGGGTATTGATAAGATCGCGAGCCAAACAGGTAGCGCTGGCGGCTGAACGGATTGATTGAATATCGATGGTTTTATCAGCAACCAGCCTGGCTGCGCGTTGAGGCATGGTTTTATATTTGTTGAATTGATAAGCACCCAGGCACCAGCCTAAAGTTGCCAGATCAAGGTTGGTTACTCCATATTCAAATCGATATTCACCGCGAGGCAAGAGGCGCGCAAGTCTGGCGGTATCCATGGGGGCAAATGAATTGCCCAGGCCATAAAGCACCGCATCGACATTGTTATCTTTACCGGGCACCAGGCACAGCTGGCCTTTTGCTCCAACAAACCCGGCGGCTTTTGCCCATTGGGCGGCATGACTGGAAATCCGTGTGGATATTGTTCTGATCTGGGTAGGTTTTAGTGCCCAAATCGGTATTCCACCAGACTTCCTGGCGCTGATAGCCAGATCACTCATTTGGTATTCCCCTGTTGTATTTACGGGTTAGAATCGCAGTTTATAAAATTAACCAAGCATTAGGGTTAACAGATTATTGCTGGTGAGATCAGACTTTTTTAATGATTCCCTTTGTTTGGAGCGCTTTTGAGATGAGATTTGCTGTTGGGTTAAAGAATTCTACAACTGCTGTGGTTGTAGGGCTCGGCGTTAGTTTGCTTCTTTCAGGATGCGCCACGGATAAACGCACGACCGGGTCAATCAAAAAGGGCGACAATACGGTCGCATCAATGTCGGTCACTGAGTTGCAACAGGCAACGGCCAGATTTAGCAGGCTTTATGACAAGGATCCTAAATCGAGAAAAATCGGTTTGGGATATGCAGCAGCCCTTAGAATGACCGGTCGCGATGAGCAGTCGCTGGCAGTGATGCAACAAATGGTTATTCGTTTTCCTGAAGATCGTCATGTGCTGGCAGCCTACGGTAAAGCGTTGGCGGCGACAGGTAATTTTGAAAAAGCGCTAAAAATTGTGCGCAGAGCCCAACGTCCCGATCAACCCGACTGGCGATTGTATTCTGCTGAGGGCGCGATACTGGATCAACTGGGTAATTCCCAGGGCGCGCGCAATATGTATCGCAAAGCGCTTGATTTACAGCCCAATGAACCCACCGTATTGTCAAATTTAGGCATGTCTTATGTATTGACCAATGATTTAGCCGGTGCAGAAACCTATCTGAAAAAAGCCAATTCCCAGCCATCTGCCGACAGTCGTGTACGTCAGAACCTGGCTTTGGTGATTGGGTTGCAGGGTCGATTCCAGGAGGCCGAAATTGTTGCGCGCGGTGAATTACCGATCGAACAGGCAGAAGCCAACAGCAAATATCTGCGCCAGATGCTTACTCAGAAAAATGCCTGGAACCAACTGGAAAAAGTTGATAAAAAGACCAACTAATTAAATATGCCCTGACCCTGGATACGACAAAACAAAACCCGTTGGCGTTAAATCGCAACGGGTTTCTTTTTTCACTTGTTGGCGTTTGATCTTCAATAGTTTTGTATTAATTACAATGCCATAACCTGAATCATGGCCGGTCCCATGATGATTGCAAACAATACGGGCAGGAAGAATATGATCATTGGAACCGTCAATTTTGGCGGCAATGATGCAGCTTTCTTTTCAGCTTCCGACATTCGCATAGCGCGATTTTCTTCAGAAAGAACACGCAGGGCCGTTCCAAGAGGCGTACCATAACGCTCTGCTTGTATAAGGGCCATACAAACTGATTTCACCCCATCGAGGCCAGTTCGGTCTGCCAAATTCTGGTAAGCGTCCCGACGCTCCTGCAAATAAGATAGCTCTGCTGTTGTCAGCACCAGTTCTTCGGCCAGTTGTGGTGATTGAATGCCTATCTCTTGAGAAACTTTGCCAAGGGCCGCTTCAATTGACATACCCGATTCGACGCAAATCAACATCAGATCGAGTGCATCGGGCCAGGCGCGGCGAATGGATAATTGCCTCTTTGAAATGATATTGGATATGTAGATGTTTGGCGCGTAAAATCCGGCATAACCGATAACCAGAACGATCAGCAATTTCATCATGAAAGTGCGGTCCATGTCGGAAATGGCAAATACATAGATCGCCGCTCCAATGAGCATGACAATTGGTAATACGACCCGAAAGAACAAGAATACGTATATATGTGATTGCCTGCGGTAGCCGGCCATTTTCAAATTCTGGAATGTTTTCTCATCTGCAAGGGCTTTGCGAAGATTGAGTTTATTGACCAGCGATGTCACCAGGCCACCGGATTCTTCTCGCAACGTAACGCTTTTAGCAGTAGCAAGCCGGGCACGTTCACGGGCACGTATTTTGTCACGTTCCAGGGCCGCTGTTTTCATACGGTTGGTCAACTCGTCACGCTGAAGAAACGGTGAAGCCAGCGTAAGAATAGTCGCAAATACAGCTACGGCTGTAAATATTGCAATCATTGTCTGGGGATTTGAGACAATTTCAGCGAGATCAGAAATCATTGTTATCAGCTACTCTCTTTGGATCAGAAGTCGAAATTGATCATTTTTTTCATGACCATTATTCCCATACTCATCCATATTGCCGAACCAGCCAGAATAATATTCCCGGCAGGCTCAGTGAATAATACTTTGATATAATCGGGCGTTGTCAGATAGACCAGAAAACCAACAATTATCGGGAGCGACCCGATTATGCCTCCGGAGGCTTTTGCTTCCGCTGACATCGCCTTGATTTTTGCTTCCATCATTTTTCGGTCGCGCAACACTCCTGACAGATTTGCCAGAGCCTCAGCCAGATTGCCGCCTGCTCCTTGCTGAATGGCAATCACAATACCAAAAAAGTTTGCTTCAGCTGTCGGCATACTTTCATTGAGCTTCAATACCGCATCGGAAAGTGGCATCCCTAAATTCTGATGTTCAATGATGCGACGAAATTCTGAGGCAACCGGGTCTTTTGATTCTCTGCCGACAATGGCAATACAATCATTCAGCGGCAGCCCCGCCCTTACGCCGCGTACAATAACATCAACGGCATTGGGAAATTCTGTTGTGAAACTCTTGATGCGTTTCTTTCTTATATAGCCCAGAATGAAACGAGGAAATCCTAAAAAACCAACAACAAACGCAGCCAGCGAAACGTATAGGCTGCCGGCAAACACCAAGCCCAGGAAGAGAAAAATTACACCCGATAAAGCGCTGATGCCATAAAACTTCGGCACGCTGGTTTTTAAACCGGCTTGAAAAATCAATTGTTTCAAGCTTGGTTTCTTTTTGTCGTTTTTTTGCTTATCTTCCAGAACCTTCATCGTATCCTGGACAGATTTTCGCCTTTTGGATTTGTTTATTTCCCGCGAGGAGACGGCCTTATTGGCTGCCTTAATATTTGAACTCTGCATATTCTTAAAGCGTTGGTCGCGCTTGTTTTCGTTTTCAACACGAGAAAACAAAAATACATAGGCAACCCCGGCTGCACTGAGTGCGGCCAGACCGGCGAATGCGAGAATATTAATATCAATGCCAAACATACCTGATTAATCCAACTTATTTACTCGGCGCGCTCTTTGGTGTCTTCTGCAGCATCCAATGCAGCAGCCAGTCGATTTTCTTCATTAAAATATCGGGCTCTATCCCAGAATGCCGGTCGGCCAATACCGGTTGATACATGCCTGCCTATAATGTTGCCCTGGGCATCTTCACCATCCATTTTATAGAGGAATAGATCCTGGGTGGTAATGATGTCACCTTCTGTGCCAAGAACCTCTGTGATATGAGTAATGCGCCGCGAGCCGTCACGCAGCCTTGTTGCCTGGACAATGATGTCCACTGATCCGGTAATAATATCGCGCACTGTTTTGGCGGGCAGATTAAAACCGCCCATGGCAATCATTGATTCAATACGGTTGAGGCACTCTCGTGGTGAGTTGGAGTGGATTGTTCCCATGGACCCATCGTGGCCAGTGTTCATCGCCTGCAACAGATCGAAAACCTCCGGTCCACGCACCTCGCCAACGATGATTCGTTCAGGGCGCATACGCAGGCAGTTTTTTACCAACTCACGCATGGTAATTTCACCTTCACCCTCCAGATTTGGCGGGCGGGTTTCCAAACGCACCACATGGGGCTGCTGGAGTTGAAGCTCGGCGGAATCTTCGCAGGTAATTATTCGCTCATCCTGGTCTATGTACCTCGTCAGGCAGTTTAACAGTGTGGTTTTTCCTGAACCCGTACCGCCGGAGATAACAATATTACAGCGCACACGGCCGATAATTTGCAGGATTGTTGCGCCTTCGGGAGAAATTGAACCAAACTTCACCAGTTGATCCAGGGTAAGCTTGTCTTTTTTAAATTTACGAATTGTGAGTGTGGGACCGTCAATGGCAAGAGGCGGGGCAATAACATTCACACGAGAACCATCTGCAAGGCGCGCGTCACAAATCGGACTGGATTCATCAACACGGCGACCAACCTGACTTACAATGCGCTGACAAACATTCATCAGTTGGGCATTGTCACGGAAGCGAATTTTTGCGTCAATAACTTTGCCATCAACCTCAATAAACGCATGGTGAGCACCGTTTATCATGATATCTGCAATGTCATCTCGGGCAAGCAATGGTTCCAGTGGACCGTAGCCCAATACATCATTACAAATATCATCGAGCAGATCTTCCTGCTCGGAAATGCTCATTGCCAGGTTCTTAATCGAAATGATATCGCTGACAATATCTCTGATTTCTTCGCGAGCTGCTGTACTCTCCATTTTTGCCAGCTGAGCGACATCAATGGTTTCAATCAGTGCAGAAAACACACTGGTTTTTGTGTCATAGTAATCTTCGGTTCTATTCATTGAAGAGGGTTCATTTGCACCGTCTATTGATGGTGCATCGTCAATAAAAGGCACGGGCGCATCGCGCTCACCTGCAGTGGCAACATCCGTATTTTCTGCAGGATTTTGAATTGCAGTTTCCGATTCCACAGCAGAAGCGGGTTGCAATTGGGATTCCGCAATCGGCTTTGGTGCCGGGTTAATCCCCGCGTCACTCGCACCGTCTCCACGCTTACCAAACATTATTTATTCCTAACTTTCAAAGTCACACTATTTCTTCTTACGTTTTAACAGTGCGCGGATATCAAACATTTTGCTTTTTTCGGGTTTGAACTCGGCTTTGCCGGTCAATATTTGTGCAATTGTATCAAAGGTTTCGGAAACAGGATGTTTTGCATCTGCTTCAGAAATCATCTGGCCATTGTTGGCGGCAGTACCAAAAAGGGCCGGCTCAAAGGGGATGACTGCCATAGGCTCGAGATCGAGCGGTGCCAGAAAGTCGGATACATTTATTTCCGGCCTTTTGGGTACTCCAACCTGATTAAGAATTAGTTTTGGCTTGGGGTCGTTGGGGCGCAATTCTATCAGTTTATCTATCAGATTTTTTGTATTGCGCAGATTTGTGAGGTCCGGATAAGCAGTCAGCACCACTTCATCGGCTGCGCAAAGCACTTCTTTTGTCCATGAAGTCCACTGCTGGGGCAGATCTGCTATGACATAAGGCACGCCGCGCTGAGCTACTTCAATTACCTGATTGAACGCTTTTTGATCGAAATCGTAGGTGCGATCCAGGGTTGAAGGCGCTGCCAGCAGGCTAAGATGCTCAGCACATTTTTCCAACAGGCGATCCAGTAAAATATCATCAACACGGTCAGCGGAATACACTGCCTCGGCCATGCCCTGGGTGGGGTCCTGATCCAAATTGATATTGGCTGTTCCAAATGCAAAATCCATGTCTGCCAAAACAACGTCTGTTTGATAGGTGCTGGAAATCGCCCATGCAATATTGTGAGAAATGGTTGAAGAACCGCTGCCACCTTTGGCGCCGATAAAGGCTATAGTACGCCCCAGCACACCGCTTTCCGGGTTCACATAAATGTTGGTGACAACAGCCATGATATCAGCCATTTTCACTGGCGCCACGAGATATTCAGAAACGCCTCTGCTAATCAGATCGCGATACATGACAATGTCGTTGAATGCACCAATGACCAGAACTTTTGTTTCCGCATCACAAACCTCAGCGAGGCCACTCAATTCCTCTACCAGAGCATCTCCTGATTTGCTGGTTTCCACAGCGATCAGATTTGGCGTAGGGGCATTTGCGTAAAACTCTACAGCAGCACTGATGCCGCCGGTATGTACTTTTACGTGCGCTTTGGCCATTCGGCGATCCTGAGCGGTCATCTCAAAAACCTGTGACACGGCTTCAGTTTCACAAAATGCCTGTATGGTTACACGTGGAATAGGACGGATGTCTTCCAGATTTTCGGGTGTAACCGTCTGGTTTTCATCAGGCTGACTGTCATCAGACTGGATTTCTTTACCGTTTTGATCGTAGGCGAGATTTGACATTATCTACTTCCTGTTACTACCCAAATATTTGTCATGCTACTGACATTTCATTCCATTCACTAAAACTGCCTGGCAAGAGGAGCGCTGCCACCGCTACGCCAATTGGTGATTACAGTGTCACGACGGCTGGCATCGATCGGTGATTCACCGCGCGGACCAATTAAATCCGCTGGATTGGCAATCATTTTTGCAAGATTATTCTGTGTGGCGCAGCCGAAATTCTGGTATTGCCGGTTGTTTTCATCGGCGATAATATTTTCTTCCCATTTGCCACACTCGCCGGCATCTGCGACCAGCGCCAGAAATGACATTCGAACTGGCGCAGAGGTGCGTTGACCATCAGTTGCATAACTCGTGGTGATAATCTGCGAACGAGCAATTCCCTTTTCCCTCAGCACTTTGATAACCTGGCGTGATATACGCCGTGCTGCTGCCTCGTTGAAAGACTGGGAAGGAACCATTACCTGCATCGTGCGCCCGCCGGAGCGGCGGAAACGATTAGCAAAATCATTGACAACATTATAATCGCGAAATGAAAGTTCACGCATGTTGGCACTGACCGGAATGTCTTCATTGACCGCATTTTCAGAAACAACGATGGGATGCCTCAAGCGATAGTCATCAGGAACCGCTCCGACAGTAAAATTGCTTCGGGAGGCACTGGCACAACCGGTTACCAAAACTGCAGCCATCAGACTGACAATGGTCATTGTTTGCGATCGGCGCGGCATCTTAACATTTTCAAGATGCTTTTTCAGGGTTGTTACTCTTAACATTGCAATAATCTCCAATAAGGCCGATCAATTAAAAATGAATCCGACTTTGCCATGATAGCGTCCCTCGGGCAGGCGCTCGTTGATGGTTCCGTAAATTCGGTTGACGCGGCCAAGAAAAATTCCAGCTGTGTCTGAAGGCGGCGTAAAATTGTCATCAGGGCGAGCCAGCTTTTGACGGGCGACCGGGCGAACCAGATAGGGGGTTACAATAATTACCAGTTCGGTTTCATAACGCTCAAATTCACGGCTGCCAAAAAGGGCACCAAGGATAGGTATCTTTCGCAACCCTGGAAACCCGGAAATTGACTGGCGCACATCATCCTTGACAAGGCCCGCGATTACCATTGATCCACCCGAAGGCAGCTCAACTGTAGTGTCTGCCTCACGTCTGCGGATGGAGACAATTGGAGCTGATGCTACGGTTCCACGTGGTATTGAAAAAGAGCCTTCAGATGTGGGCTCTGAAACTTCGGTTTTGATTTTCAAAGATATTCTGCCTGGTGAAAGTACAGTTGGCGTGAATGTCAGCCCAACTCCATATTCTACCTGGCGCGTATTATAGGTAACACTTTCCTCGCCATCACTTTTACCGTCAGAAACTGTAAATTCACCGCCAACCTTAAAAGAAGCTGTTTCACCGGAAATCGCAGTCAACGTTGGTTCGGCCAATGTACGCATCACACCTGCCTGATCCATTGCATTAATCAATGCATCAATGCTTTCAGTGCCAGCGGCATTTGACCATGAACCGGCAAGACCGGTTCTGGAGATATTTTTGTTGAACACATTGGTGTAGTCGGTGAGTGCGCTGGTAGCAATGTTGCCAATGTTACTAACTGCCGATAGATTAATTCCTAACTGTTTAACGATAGTTCTTTGAATTTCTGCAATCGTTACCTTGAGATAAACCTGATCCTCACCTTCAATTTGTAACAGATTGACGATCTGACTGGTTTGGCGAACATCGTCCTGCAGAATAATTGTAGTACCGGAACCGGAGTTGCCGCCTTTGTTATTAAACTGATTAGTGGTGGCTTCGCCACCCGTGACAAATACCCTTGCCAATTCAATTGTCCGGGTTGCGGCTTGTGGTGTTGGCACTGTGCCGGTGAGGATCACATTGTCGTTGATCATCTCAACTTTGACATTTGAACCGGGGACAAATTTTCTGATATTGGCTTCAACACCTTCAATATCGCGCTCGATCACCAAGTCCAGCGATACGACCTGGCGGCCATCTGCATCGAATACAAAAATGTTGGTTTCACCAACCTGTCTTGCAAAAATATACAGTCGGCGCGAAGTGCGCGTGATGGCATCGGCAACACGCGGATTGGCTACCATGATATCATGGGCATCTACGGGTAAATCGATTACCATAGATTTGTTCCAACCAAGCTTTACCCGTTTGGAGGAGCCTATCCGGTTTATCTTGAGGTAATTTTTATTATCTGAAGCAGCCTGTGCGCTGGAGAAGGTCACCTGGGAACCAGATTGCTCAACATCACTAACCAATATTGGTTGCGCAACGACTATTGCCACCGCAATAGCTGTTGCAGTGATTGCTTTTGAAAACAACGAATGCATGCGCCCTACCCCCGGCATGGTAAATGATGGATTTTTTACTGATTTTATATTTGACATCTCAATTACCTGCTTCAGCGTTTTTTGCGGGACTATCTGTTTCGACGTTTGTTGTGCCACTATTTGTTTCGTTGATTTTTTTGCCATTGCCTGTTTTGGTGGTTTTCACACGGCCGAACCGGATAACACGCACGATGCCTATATTTTCCCGCTCACCTGTAACCAGATAATCTGCATTTTCGGTGCTTTGGTCTTTAGTGTCTTCAAGAGAACGCAAAACCAGGACAAGGCGATCTGCCATCTGCTGGGCAACGGTCAGGATTTCTGTTTGTCGGGGGTCAAGCTGAAGTGTTGCTGTAGAACCAACTACAACGGATTCTCCATCTTTTTCTTCAATCGTCTGGTCAATTGCCAGAACCCTGACATTTTGCAAAATTGTCTCAGTTATGTAGCCCTTGGAGTTGCCGGCTTTTCCCCGCCGGGTCATGATTACATCAACTCTGTCATTGGGGAGAATAAAACCACCCGCACCTGTTACGGTCGAAATTGAAACGGAAACCGCTCGTTGGCCTGAAGGCAGCATAGCGGACATGTAGCCACTATCTGATTTGATCAGTTTGCCTGAGCGAATGGGTTCGCCCTGGAAAAATGCAGAACGCACAATAGAACCTGCCACTGTTTCGTCAATGGTGATATCATCAGATTTAATTATGTAACCATCGGCAATGCCCTCTTGAGGCCATTTCTGCCAACGCACCATTTCAGCATTCAGTCTTGTCCCCAATGAGATGTCACCTTTTGCTACCAGTACCTGGGCAAGCTCAACCTTCGGCTCTGCTTTTTCAACGACTTTGGTTACTTCCGGCTTTTTTGCCAGATTGCTTGCCATAATAGCAGCGCCACCTGCAGCCAATACTGCGACGCCAAATATCGCCATGCGTGCGATTTTCATGATCAATAACTCCGAACGATCTCAACAAGGAGATTCGTACCTGTTGTTTCTTGAGCCTATAATCATCCAGCAATGGTGTATTTATGGTTAATGAATGGCTGATAATTTTAGTTAATTATTACTGAAATTGGCGCCAATAGAGGCTGATCAGCGGATAAACAGCAGTTTGTATGTTAAAAACAGAAAAAACCCGCCTATCGCGGGTTTCACAATTTTTCAGATTATAGCGATTTAAAGCATGTGAAATAACAAGATCAAAATAACGAGCTGTTATTACATCACCGGATTAAACACATATTGCATCCAGATTGTCTGGGCATAAACCATTATCGCTGCCGCACCCATAGAAATTCCGTAAGGAATTCGTTCAGCGCGGTAGATATTTGCCGCCCACTGCTGGCGCATTACCCAGTCCGGCATGGGAACGTTGCGAATTTTTATGATAATGATTGTCAATATTCCACCCAAAAAGGCCGCCAACAGAAAATACATCAGCGAGTGTTCCCAGCCCATCCACAAAGCAATGCCTGCAGCAAGTTTTGCATCACCGCCGCCAATGAACCCAAGGGCAAATAGCGTGAAGGTAATTGATAAAACAATGGCGAACATGGCCCAGTGCCAGGCGATTGTTTCCCAATCCATATTGATCCAAAGCGCCATAACCATGAATCCCACCATCAATGCCAGGGTAATACGGTTTGGTATTGTCATTGAGAAAAGATCAGATGCAGCACCATAGGCTACAAAGAATGGAAAGAAAAATATTAGCGCCAGTTCCAACATGGACGAATTCCTTGATAATACAGTATTGCACCAGTATGGCAGATCAATGTAACCACATTCTTAACAAGTGGCCTGGCACGACATAAATATACGGCTACTTCCAATGGGATAGCCGTATAAAAGAACAAAAAAAGACCGCCTGGAAATCCAGACGGTCTTTCAATTTTTTAGTCTTATTCAGGCTTAGCCTAGGCTGCCGTCCAGAGTGATGAACAAGCTGTTCAACCCAGAACCCAGCGTAGTTGCGCCACCGATGATTGCAACAGAAATAAGGGCTGCGATCAGACCATATTCAATTGCGGTTGCGCCTGATTCATTCTTTAAAAAGCGTGCTACGAGTTTCATTTTGGTGCTCCTTGCTCTACGTGTTTCGCACTTAGTGTCGCCGAGTTAATCCCGGCTGACTGAGGGCAATGTAGCGCTATCGAATTTAGATCGAGTTAATACTCTAAGTTACTAAATTGCTAATCGGCTTCATCATTGATCTTAGTTACCACCGGGTAAATATGCTGCCTTGATTATAATGGTCCCGCAGCGATTATTGGCTTTCTAATTCCCAACCTGGTGTAATGGGAATACATAAAGCCCATAAATACCCCGCGTTACATTATTTGCTCGGGCAAAAGTCTGGGGGTTAAGAGTTCGTTCACCACAATTTGCCATTGTGAAAGAAACGAGTACATCTGTGGAGTAGACCATGAAATCAACGGTAGTGGCATTTGCTATAAGCATTGCAGTCGCATCTTTCAGCCCAATCAACGCGACAAATGCAGCAGAAGATCAATCTGCTACTGACGACACGATAGTCGTAACTGTCGACAGGGCCAAAATATTCCGCGTTGCCAGACCTGCGCGTACCGTAATAATCGGCAATCCTTCTATTGCTGATGCAACAGTAGAAGATGAACGCACCCTGGTGCTTACCGGTAAGTCGTTTGGTATCACCAATATCATTATTCTGGACGCTGCGGGTGACCCGATTGTTGATCGTACTATAGTTGTGCGAAGTCATGAGGCAAATACTGTACGTATTTACAGGCAGTCCTCCCGGGAAACCTATGCCTGTGCGCCGGTATGCGAGCCAACGCTGACTATCGGCGACAATCAGAGAACCTTTGAATTTGCCAACAAACAAATCAAAGCGCGAAATTCTCTGAGCAAAGGCGAAGCGGCCGGGAAATAAAGGCTATAGACGTATCAGTTTTATAAACTCATTCGACAGTCAACATAATGTGATGCTTCAATTCCCTCCGTTGCAGCCACTGCAAACATGCATTATCATGAATTTGATAATATCAACGGGAGGACGAAATGAAAATATTCTCAATAGTAGCAGCACTGGTTGTCGCACTGGTAGGATTCAACACCTATGCAGCCAGCGATGGCGATGGCAAGAAAGTCCACTATGTGGCATTTCATGTTAGTCAATCTGACCCTAAAGTCATGAACATGACGCTGAACAATGTGCAAAATGTGCGTAAATACTACGATTCAATTGGCGAAAAAGTCGTGATCGAAGTGGTTGCCTATGGCCCGGGTCTGAACATGTTGCGTGAAGATAAAAGCCCTGTAAAAGAGCGCATTGCCGCCATGTCGCTGGAGATTTCAGATTTGAAATTTGCTGCTTGCGGAAATACTCAAAGAAAAATGGCCAAGAAAGAAGGAATGGATATTCCTTTGGTCAGTGAAGCCAATGTGGTGACATCGGGCGTTGTCCAACTGATATCACTTCAGGAGCAAGGTTACAGTTACGTGCGCCCCTGATTTACTGATGGCTAAATAGACTAATCAGCAATACCGGCGGGATGAAAATTCCGCCGATTTTTATTCCAGATTCATTGATTTCAAAATATCCAGCCGGGGCATGGATATTGTTGAATATCCTGAATCCACATAGTGGATTTCACCGGTAACACCCGAAGACAATTCTGACAGCAGATAGAGTGCGGAACCGCCAACTTCATCAATATCAACGGTGCGCCTTAGCGGTGAGTTGGCTTTTTGATAGTTGAACATCAGGCGCGCATCGGCAATGCCTGCCCCTGCCAAAGTGCGTACGGGCCCAGCGGAAATTGCATTAACGCGTATATTTTTCGGCCCGTAATCTGTTGCAAGATATCGCACACTGGCTTCCAATGCCGCTTTGGCAACGCCCATTACGTTATAATTGGGCATTACCCTTGAGGAGCCGCCATAGGTGAGCGTTAAAATCGAACCGCCATCATTCATCATCTGCGCAGCGCGCTTGGATATTTCAGTAAATGAAAAACACGATATCACCATGGTGCGGGAAAAATTCTCACGTGTTGTGTCAGCATACAGGCCCTTTAATTCACTGCGGTCTGAAAACCCGATGGCATGAACGAGAAAATCGATTGTACCCCATTGAGACTTTAACTCGTCAAAAACCGCATCCACTGAGGTGATATCTTCAACATCACAATCAAGAAGAAAATTGGAGCCAACACTGTCGGCAAGTGGTTTCACACGTTTGCCGAATGCCGCCCCCTGGTGAGTGAATGCAAGCTCGGCTCCATGTTCATGCAATTTTTTTGCAATCCCCCAGGCGATAGAATGGTCGTTGGCAACGCCCATTATCAGGCCGCGTTTGCCCTGCATCAACTTACTCATAATAATTCCCCTTGCCTAAAGCGTCTTGGCCCTTATTTGTTGTAGCGCTGGAATACCAATGTGGCGTTGGTGCCGCCAAAGCCAAACCCGTTTGACATCACGCAATTCAAGTTCGCTTTGTCGATGCGTTTGCGAACAATGGGCATGTCGGCAAATTGCGGGTCGAGTTCTGTAATATGGGCGGATTCACAAATGAAATCATTTTTCATCATCAATAAAGAATAGATTGCCTCATGGACACCGGTTGCGCCCTGGGAGTGACCGGTGAGAGATTTTGTGGCGGAGATTGGCGGGCAGTCTTTGCCAAACACTTCTCGAATTGCCTCAATTTCTTTCTGATCACCGATAGGGGTGGCGGTGGCGTGGGGGTTAATATAATCGATTGGCACATCGACGGTTTCCAGCGCCATTCTCATACAGCGCTCAGCCCCTTCACCGGAGGGCGCCACCATATCCGCGCCATCAGAAGCATTGCCATAGCCAACAATTTCACCGTAGATTTTTGCACCACGTGCCAGTGCATGTTCCAGTTCTTCGAGTACGAGTACACCGGCCCCGCCAGCAATGACAAAACCATCGCGGGTGATGTCGTAAGCGCGTGACGCGGTGGCTGGCGTATCATTATATTTAGACGACATCGCGCCCATGGCATCAAACAGGTTTGCCATGGTCCAATCAAGATCTTCTGAGCCACCGGCAAAGATAATATCCTGCTTGCCCATCTGGATGGTTTCATAGGCATTGCCGATGCAGTGATTTGAAGTGGCGCAGGCGGAGGATATTGAATAGTTGACGCCTTTAATATGGAACTGGGTGGCCAACACCGCAGAAGCAGTTGAGCTCATTGCTTTGGGTACGGCAGTTGGGCCAATGCGTTTTGGTGAACCGGTATCCAGTGTTTTTTGTGCCGCTTCGACAATGGCTTTGGTTGAGGGGCCGCCTGAACCCATGATGATGCCGGTGCGAGGATTAACTACCTGATCTTCTTCCAGGCCACCATCTTCAATAGCCTGCTGCATGGCGATATAATTCCAGGCGGTGCCTTTGCCCATAAAGCGCGCTGTGCGCCGGTCGAGCACTTCAAAGGGGTCGAGTTTTGGTTCGCCATGGACCTGGGAACGAAATCCATGTTCGACATGGCCGGGTGATGTGGTAATGCCGGATTTTGCTTCGCGCAAAGAGGTGGTCACCTCCTCACAATTGTTGCCAATGGGTGAGACAATGCCCATGCCTGTCACAACAACACGTTTCATATTATTTTCCTTATTGTTTGAAGAATACTACCACCCCATTGCGCTGGCTAAAAGGCAAAACCAAAATCAGCTTTCCTGAAACAAAGCCACTTTTAAATCCCCGGCTGTATATATCACTTCGCCGTCTGCCTTCACCCAGCCATCGGCAATACCAAGCACCAGTCTTCCGGTTCTGATACGTTTAAAATCGATGCCGATTTCAACCAGTTTTGTCTTTGGTGTGATCATGCCTTTGAATTTCACTTCTCCGGTTGAAAGCGCGCGGCCCTTGCCCTTTTCACCGAGCCAACCCAGATAAAAACCGGTCAACTGCCACATGGCATCAAGCCCAAGGCAACCGGGCATCACCGGGTCACCCTGAAAATGGCA
>JAKISV010000042.1 GCA_021648425.1 Rhizobiaceae bacterium | reverse complement strand
TGCCATTGATTACCATAAACAGTTCACGCTTTTTTTCATCCGTAATCAACATCGCATCCGACACCAGAATTGGCGCTTTTACGCCGCCATCCACATGGGCCTGGCGCAGCTGTATGCCGCGTTGGGGTTTGATATAAACCGGCGGGAAAAAACCAGGAACAGCGGCAGATGCCCGCAATACCTTGCGAAAATGCTGCAACGGGTTGCTACGTCCGCCATTGGCAATATCGCCCATATCCCACACAACCAGCTCACCCGCATCCAGATTGGTCGTTGCCACATAAAGCCTGCGGCCTTTAGCGTGTTCTGCTGCAATTTCTGCCAGAAGTTTTTCGGTAACTACTTCCTCAATCTGTCTTTTCAAAGGGGTATAGTCATAAAGACTGTCAGAAAACGCCGCGCCAATTCCCTTTTTACGAAAGATATCCTTGTTGCTGATGGCAGTATAATATTTTTCCAGGAGCCCATCATACTGCGGTCCTAAAAATGCCAGCACCGACATCAATGCGCCGGTTGAAACACCTGTCACCACGTCAAATTGCGGCCTGCTGCCCGACTGTGTCCAACCCACCAGAACGCCGGCCCCATAGGCACCATCCGCTCCTCCACTGGAAATTGCCAGCACCCGGTGTACCCCGTCCTCATCAGCATATTCTGGTGCTTTGGAAACCTGAATAGTCGGGTCAATAGCCTCCATTGGTGTAATGGTGCGAATAGCCAGCGCTTCTTCCGGGCGTTGAACGCACGCCGCTAAAAACAGCAGGCTAACCAACACCAGGCATCTGGTAATTATTCTGAAAATATCCCCGTTCATTGCTGCATACTCTTCACCAAATTCCCGTATTGCGCTCAACTTATCCCAATTGTGCTGCCTATGGTAACTTATTCAGGTAACAATACAATTATTGCTGCAAAATATACGTAAAATTGTATTCAATCTCCGCATTGTTACATCCTGTTAACAACCAATCATCAATCATATATATGTATTGATTCCTTCGCGTCGGTTTCAATCAAATTTGCGTCGTCATCAGTGAAGCGAAATGACCTTTGTTCAAACAAACATAACCAATTGGAGAAATAACTTGGCCAAACTCACAATCGTTTACTGGCGTGATATTCCCGCCCAGATCATCGTCAAGGCCGGTCGTAAAACAGCAAAACGTGAACTGTCTTTACGTTTTATAGAAGCCATAGACATGTGCGCCATGAAGACAGGTGCTGCACAAAGCGAAGATTACCTTGCCCAGTGGCGGCGTGGTGATCCCGTTGAAGTATCGCAGGATTTGGAGGCAGAGGCTGATAAAGCACTGCAGGATATAGAAACCAGATACCCAAAAGACCGCTTGATTGAGCTTGTCAATCAAGGGGGGCAAGCCAACTAAGGATAACAGGCCATGTCCAGAACCATCATTTCACCCGCCAACGGCAACAGCCCAAAAATTGCTGCGTCGATTGAAATCTCTCCAAAACATGCCCTGGAAATGGACAACCTTGAAACGCTGATACCAGCAAAAACACGGGCCTATATCACCGATGTTGGCACCCATGACGGGGTAGAGATGGCGCAAGCCTGTCAGCGGCTGGTTGATCTGGGCCTGATAGCGGTCCCCCATATTGCCGCACGCCGGCTGAATAATCGCCTGGATCTGGAAACCCGAATTAAGCGCTACGCTGATGCGGGTGTTTATGATGTCCTGGTCATAGGCGGTAGCCCTGAGCGCGCGGTGGGCGACATTGGTTCAACCATGGAGGTGCTCGCCACCGGCATGCTAGATGCAAACGGCATTACCCAAATCGCCGTTGCCGGTCATCCCGAAGGCTCACCAGATTTCACCGATGAAGTTGCTTTTGCAGCATTGCGTTTGAAAAAACAGTTTGCTGAGCGTAGCGATGCTGATTTTCGCATTGTCACCCAGTTTGGCTTTGATCCACTTGGTTTTATCAACTGGGCGGAAAATCTGAGCGAATATGGCATAGATTTACCTGTGCATCTGGGAGTGGCAGGTCCGGCCAAAATCACCACCCTGCTCAAATATGCCGCCATGTGTGGTGTTGGAAACTCAATTAACTTTCTCAAAAAACGCGCCTCCTCCCTCACCACCTTACTGACATCTCATTCTCCAGAGGCAATGGTGGGCCCGATTGAAAATCACGTGATGAGCGCAAAAAAAACCGCCATTCATGGAATTCATGCTTTCCCCTTTGGTGGCATGGCAAAAACCGCCGAATGGCTTAGACAACGCGGCAGTTGGGAGTTTCCCGCCCCGCATTTTCAAATTGCCAATGAAGCGTAGGGTCTAAAATCAGACAGCTTGTAATTGATGAAATAATGATATAAACATTTCTTTATATCGTTTCCAGATGTCATTTTTGAATGTCTGGAAATCCAATGTTATAAATTTTTTCAGACCCAGTTTCGGAGATTACTGCAAAATGACACACACCCTTGTCGCTTCTGCCACCAAGGAAATCATCATCGGATTTGACCAGCCTTTCTGCGTCATCGGTGAACGTATCAATCCAACCGGCCGCAAAAAACTGGCAGCCGAGATGGAGGCCGGGAACTTCGATACCGTCATAGCCGATGCGCTGGCGCAGGTGGCAGCTGGTGCCACCATGCTCGATATCAACGCCGGGGTGACAGCCGTCAACCCCAATGAAACCGAACCCCCGCTGATGGTTGAAACTCTTAAAATTGTTCAGGAACTGGTTGATATTCCCCTGGCCATTGATTCCTCCGTCTCCTCCGCCATCAAGGCTGGTCTGGAAGTGGCAAAAGGCCGCCCGCTGGTAAACTCTGTCACCGGTGAAGTCGAAAAACTCGAAGAAATATTACCGCTGATCAAAAAATACGACGTACCGGTAGTCGCCATCTCCAACGATGAAACCGGCATTTCCGAAGATCCGGACGTTCGTTTTGAAGTAGCTAAAAAAATTGTAGAACACGCTGCCGATTATGGCATCAAGCCCCACGACATTGTTGTCGACCCCCTGGTAATGCCGATTGGCGCCATGGGAACTGCCGGACAACAGGTTTTTGCCCTGGTGCGCCGCCTGCGCAATGAACTGGGTGTCAACACCACTTGTGGCCTGTCCAACATCTCCTTCGGCCTGCCCCACCGCCACGGCATCAATGCATCATTCATTCCGATGGTTATCGCCTCGGGCATGACTTCCGCCATCATGAACCCCTGCCGCCCCCAGGAAATGGAAGCGGTGCGCGCAGCAAACGTACTGGTAGGCACGGATGCAAACTGCGGTAACTGGATTCAAACCTATCGCGACTATAAACCCGCCGCTGGCGGCGCACCCGTTGCACCTGTCGCATCATCAGGCCGCTCCGGTGGTAGACGCGGCGGACGTGCAGCAAGGCGCGGCGCGACCTAGGGGGCACCATTTGACTGACAATAAACACCTTGTCCTTTTCATGCCTTCGGGCAAACGCGGACGTTTTTCTCCCGGCACGCCAATTCTTGATGCCGCTCGTGAACTGGGTGTGTATGTGGAAAGCGTATGCGGTGGACGCGGCATCTGCGGGCGTTGCCAGATTGAAATCCAAACCGGCAACTTTGCCAAACACGCTATAGTCTCATCCGCTGAAAACATCTCGCCATTTGGCCCTAAAGAACAACGCTACGCCGACAAACGCGATCTGAAACCAGGCCGCCGCCTTTCATGCTCTTCCACCATCCAGGGCGATCTGGTTGTGGATATTCCAGCCGACGTGCAGGTAAACGCCCAGGTGGTGCGCAAAGCCGATGATGGCCGCCATATTGATCGCAACCCGGCAATTCATCTTTGTTATGTGGAAGTCCCTGAACCTGATATGCACAATCCGCTGGGTGACTTCGACCGGCTGAAAGCACAATTGGAGAAGGATTGGACCAGCAAAGGCCTGAACTGGCAAAACCTCACTATCGATCACCACCTGCTGACCAGCCTGCAACCTATCCTGCGTAACGGCAAGTGGAAAGTTACAGCTGCCATTCATCAGGACGGCGAGAATACCAGCCCCGCCCTGATTGCCCTTTACCCCGGCCTGCATAACGAAGCCTATGGCATCGCCTGCGATATCGGCTCGACCACCATCGCCATGCATCTGGTGTCGCTTCTGTCCGGCACCACTATTGCCACATCGGGCACCGCCAATCCGCAAATCCGCTTCGGTGAAGATCTGATGAGCCGTGTTTCCTACGTCATGATGAATCCCGGCGGCCGCGAAGCCATGACGATTGCCGTGCGCGACGCGCTGAATGATCTCATTGGCCAGGTATGCAGCGAGGCCAAAGTCGAGGCTAGCGATATTCTTGACATGACATTTGTTGGCAACCCGATTATGCATCACCTGTTTTTGGGTATCGACCCCACTGAACTTGGCGTAGCGCCGTTTGCCCTGGCCGTATCCAGCCGTGTTCAATTGCCTGCCTCCCAACTGGATTTGCAGGTTAATCCCGGCGCACGCGTTTATGTACTGCCCTGCATTGCCGGCCACGTGGGTGCAGATGCTGCCGCTGCCACGCTGGCCGAAGGCCCTCACCGCCAGGATGATTTGATGTTGCTGGTGGATGTGGGCACCAATGCAGAAATCGTCTTGGGTAACAAAACCCGAACCGTTGCCGCCTCCTCTCCCACTGGTCCGGCATTCGAGGGCGCAGAAATCTCCTGCGGCCAGCGCGCCGCGCCCGGAGCCATCGAGCGCGTACGCATTGACCCGCAAACACTTGAATCGCGTGTGCGTATAATCGGCAGCGAAAAATGGTCCGATGAAGAGGGCTTTGAAGAAGAGGCACAAAAATTCGGCATTACCGGCGTTTGCGGCTCCGGTATCATCGAAGTCATCGCTGAAATGTTTCTGGCTGGAATTATTACCACTGATGGGGTAATTGATGGTTCCCTGGCTGAAAAATCCGACCGCATTATCGCCAATGATCGCACCTGGTCATATGTATTATGGCGCGGCGAACCCCAACTCACCATCACCCAGACCGACGTGCGCGCCATTCAACTGGCAAAAGCCGCCCTTTATGCCGGTATCCGCCTGCTGATGGATAAGATGGAAATAGCTGCCGTCGACCAGATCCGCTTTGCGGGAGCCTTCGGCTCGTTCATCGACCCCAAATACGCCATGGTGCTCGGCCTCATCCCCGATTGCCAACTCGAAAATGTAAAAGCTGTTGGCAATGCCGCCGGTGTCGGTGCCAAAATGGCACTGCTAAACCGCGACCACCGCCGCGAAATCGAACAAACCGTACGCCAGATCGAAAAAATCGAAACCGCCCTGGAACCCGATTTTCAAAGGCATTTTGTCAACGCCATGGCTCTGCCTAATAAGGTTGAAAGCTTCCCCGAACTGGAGAAGGTTGTAAAGCTGCCTGAGGTGAAAGAGCAAACCGGTGAAGATGATGGACGCCCAAGGCGCAGGCGGCGAAGACCTTAATTCACTCCCCCCGCTAACACCCCGCAAAACTCGCCCGCAAATGATCAGCCGCCGCTTTAACCGGCGCACTGGCATTTGGCGTGACAGTCATACCAAGCGCATATTGCGGCAGTTTGGGCAGGTTGTGTTTTTTATCAATTGCTACAATATCACCACGAATTGAAGAACGCGGCAAAGGCGCCACTGCAAGGTCTGCAAGAATTGCTGCCTTCTGGCCTGAGATATGTGCGCTTTGAAAAGCGATGCGAAATTCGCGTGCCTGGGCGGCCAGTCCTTCCAGCCCCGCCTTGCGCCAGACACAGCCCTTATCCCACACAGATACCGGTAACGGGTTATTTTCCACTGCTATGCCGCCTTTGGCGCCTGCCCAGACCAGGTCCTCCAGATATAGGACTTCCACTCCATCCTTCCCGTCGGAGGATTTTTCGCAGGTTAATAAGGCAATATCAATCTGCCCCTGTTTTACCTGCTGAACCAGCGAAGTGGAACCCTCGACAATCACATCAACAATGATGCCCGGGTGGGTTTCGCCAAACCGCTTTAACATCATCGGTAAAAAACGCTCCGCCGCCTCATCGGGTGCACCAAGGCGAACGATACCGGCCACCTCAGGCGTGATAAACTGCGCTACCACCTCACGATTGAGTGCCAGAACCCGGCGCGCATGGCTGAGCAGAATTTCACCATCGCGGGTGAGCGTCACTGTTCGCGAATCGCGCACAAACACCGCCCGCCCCAGCAACTCCTCCATGCGCTTAACCTGCATCGATACCGCAGATGGCGTGCGATAAACCACCTGTGCCGCCGCCGAGAAGTTTCCGGTGTCGTTGATAGCCACCAGGGTTTTCAGTAAATCCAGTTCCAGAAGCGGAATTTGCGGGACGTGAGGTGCAGACATTTTTTCTCTTTCAATTTTTTTGATAGATAACATCAATTCTATTCGTTTGATTGAAACACAAAATATCTCCATTGTCTAGTGACCAACAAACGAAGGAGAAAATCATGAACGCCATATGCCAACGCGAAATATCCTGCAAAAACCCGTTACCACTAAGCATCAGGGAAAAATCAGCACCTGATTTGTATTCATCAATCGGCGGGATAATCAGCCGGTGGGTAATTGCCATCAAACATCAATACGCTTTGCGCAAGCAGCGGAATATCGATCGCCAGGCATTTTCAAGAATGTTCGCTCTGGACGATCATATTCTGGCGGATATCGGCATTACCCGTGACGATCTAACATGGGCAAGCAAGCTTCCCTTGTCGCAAAATGCTTCGTGTGTGCTGAATAAAATAGCCAGGCAAAAGTCAGGTTAAATTTAGCATTCCACTGCAAGTGCAAATGCAAAGTACCGGCCGCAGTTTCTCAATCAGAGAAATTGCGGTTTTACGCCGATGTCCCGAAATATCAATTACCTCTTGCAGTTTTATTTGTTTATGACAGTGTCGATTTTAAGATATTTGGATTACCTCGTTCCATCATCATTTTTGTGCAGGCGAATGCCTGTTCGGGATCAGCCGGTATGCAAAACACCATTCAGCGTTCCATCGTATTTTACCTCGTTCCTAATTTTTCAATGATTGCGTTTTCTACTGCCATTGAACCATTACGCCTGGCTAATCGTATTTTGGGCACACCGTCTTATAGCTGGCATCTGACTTCTTATGATGGCGAAGCTGTTACTGCTTCAAATGGCGTCACTGTATCTGTCGATAACAACCTGAAACAGGAGCGTGCCACACTTGCAAGCTCCAGGCGCCCTTCAATGCTGCTGGTATGTTCAGGCACCAATGTTGAGGAGCATGAAAATAAAACCCTTTTTGCTTATCTGCGCGAGAATAAAAACCAGGGTGTTATAGTTGGCGGCCTGTGCACAGCTGCCTATCTGCTGGCTTCCGCCGGCATGCTCGACAACAAGCGCTGTGCCATCCACTGGGAAAACCTGCCGGGCTTCACCGAGAGATTTCCGAAGGTGGATGTTTATGCCGATCTGTATGAAATGGAAGATGGTGTTTATACTTGTGCCGGGGGCACAGCTTCTCTTGATATGATGCTGAGCATCATTGGCGCTGATCACGATCAGGAACTGGTTAATCAGGTTTGCGAACAGGCTTTAACCGACCGTGTACGCAACCCCGGTGATCGCCAGCGCCTGCCGCTTCGCGCCCGGTTAGGCGTGCAGAACTCCAAAGTATTATCAATCATTGAATATATGGAGGCCAATATTTCAGAACCCCTGGCCCTGGTTGAGATTGCCGCCTATGTCGGCCTGTCGCGAAGGCAGATTGAGCGCCTGTTTCAAAACCACATGGGACGCTCCCCCGCACGCTACTATCTCGAAGTGCGCCTTGACCGCGCCCGCCACCTGTTGATGCAGTCTCCATTACCGGTGGTGGAAGTGGCCATCGCCTGCGGCTTCATTTCCGCTTCTCATTTTTCCAAATGCTACCGCGAACTTTACGGCAAGTCCCCTTTGCAGGAACGGTGTTAATGTTCGTTAACCGGTCGCTTGATGAAATGCGGCATTTTCCATCAGACTTTTTTCATCTTCACCCGATTCAATCGCTGAAGGTGGCACCGGTTGAGAAATCAGGAAGCCCTGGATTTCATCACATCCCTCGTTTTTGAGAAACTCCAGATGCTCAATGGTTTCCACCCCTTCAGCAGTGGTGCGCATCCCCAGGCTTTTTGCCAGACCGATAATGGTGCGAATAAGCGTTGCATTGGTGCCAAGATTATCATTGGTTGACAGAAAGCTACGGTCAATCTTGATTTTATCAAACGGATAACTCATCAGATAAGACAAAGACGAATAACCGGTGCCAAAATCATCCAGGGCAATAGAAATTCCCAGTTGGCGCAGGTTGCGCAAGGTATTGAGCGTAGCATCCTTATTCACCATCAAAGAATTCTCGGTGATTTCCAACTCAAGGCGTGAAGGCACCAGGCCGCTGTCAGCCAGCGCCAGCGCCACCACAGATTCCAGCTGGATACCGACAAATTGCAACGGTGATAAATTAACGGCAACTCGTTTGGAGTTCTGCCAGCTCGCCGCCTCTTTGCAGGCCTGTCGGATAACCCAGATACCGATATCAACAATCATGCCGTTTTCTTCAGCGATTGGAATAAAATGATCCGGATTAACTATTCCACAGCGAGGATTTTTCCAGCGCACCAAAGCCTCATAACCAATAATGGTGTCCGTGGCCGTTGACAGCAGCGGCTGATACAACAAATACAATTCATCATTATCAATTGCCAATTGCAACTCTTGACCCAGGCGCCGCCTCTCTCGAACCATCAAATCCATTCCGGCTTCAAATAGGTTGTAAGAACTGCTGGTATCTGTTTTTGCCCGGTACAAAGCCAGATCCGCATTCTTGATCAAATCCCCTGCATTCTCACCATGATCAGGTGCAATAGCCACGCCGATACTGCAACTGATACCCATTTTGCGCCCTGCAATTACAAATGTCTTTTCAAAACACTCCATAATTTTCAAAGCATGTTCTTGGGCCATTGCTGCATTATTTATACCATCAATAACCACAGCAAATTCATCACCACCCAGACGTGCGACAATAGCAGCTTCCCCAAACCGGTTCTGCAATCGTTTTGCCACCATCACCAGCAGTTCATCACCAGCTGGATGACCAAGCGTGTCGTTTATATGTTTGAACTTATCCAAATCAATAACAAACAAAGCAACGCCAAAATCACTATCGACTGTTCTACCAATTGAAAAATCTATTTGCTCTTTAAAGCTCGCCCGGTTTGGTAGATTGGTAAGTGAATCAAACAAGGCCATATAAGCAATCTTGTCCTCGGAATTTTTTGAATCAGTTATATCAATCGCAACCCCGCGATAGCCCAAAAATTCCTTGTCTTCATTCTCATCGCGTTCAATTATCGGCCGACCTGACAATTTCCACCAGCGCAGTACACCATCAGGGCGCATATATCTGACGATCGCATCGCGAAATGGTTTTTTCAATGATATGTGTTTGCCGATATCATGTTTGCAGGATTGCGTTCGCATAGGATCATCAGGACAATCACCAAGCAGCAGATTCGTGATGTTTTTGTTTAGCAGTTTTTCTGAACTCAGGCCGGCTGCCTGTGTGAATTTTTTCGACACATTGCGAATTTCGCCCTGCGGCCCGGTCTCCCAAAGCCATTCATACCCACTGTCTTCATGTTCACGCAGCAGATCGCTGATCGTATCATTGGATTCAATCAAAGCAATTCTGTCATTCATCCGATCGATCAGAAATCTCGAATTTTCTTTAACGATACTGACGATTAGCATCGTAAATGAAATCAAAAGAATAGTTGAATTCAGCATCATTGGATGCCAGTTGACGGCAATCGCCAATACCAGGCCGCCCATCATCAAAATGGAAAATGTGACAGCTGCTCTTGGAACACCAGAGAGGAAAAATGACCCCACACCTATCAATGCAATCGTTGCAGCCACAATAAACAGACGCTGATTGATATCGGCATTGCCAAACACCAGGAAAGGCATTGCCACCCAAATCAATGCCAGAACTACCGATAGTTTTACCTGCGTCCTGTCACTGTAGGTGCTTTTATTAGTTCGCTTACTTTTATTCTTGGCCCTTTTCCTGACAGAAGGCCCCATGGAAACACTGATGATCAGAAGAAAACCGATATACCAGATCAGGGAAGTGACAAAATCAGGCTTCCCGACAAATGTTAAAACTATCAAAAAGCCGGCAAATATATTCCCCAGTGCCACAGTACTGATATTGGCGCGGATAATCTGAAATTGCTCGGCCCGAAGCAATGCGGCATTTTTGGGATCAGTGATCCGATTAGCCACATCATCTTCGAATATCGATTTCAATTTTTCAATTCCGAAAACCGAATTTTTATCGTTACTCAAACCAGCCCCCTTGAACTGTAATATTCGCTTTATGAGTAGTAATCCCCAATTCCTATGAAATGACTAACAAACGGACAAAAACATTGCCTTGTTTTCAACCTGCCGATATGCGTAAGAAAACCCATGAAAACGTTAAAATCAGAATTATTAATGCCGGCCGGCTCACTGGCCAAGCTTAAGACTGCTGTGCTTTATGGCGCGGATGCCGTTTATCTGGGCACGCCCGACATGTCGCTGCGCACCAAGGCGGAATTTACCCTTGAGCAAATTCGCGAGGGAATTGAATATGCCCACGCCCACAATACCCGCGTTTACCTGACCCTTAATTTGTTTTCTCACAACAAGGATGTGCCCAAGCTTGAGGAATATACCGCCACTATCAGGGATATTAAACCTGATGGCGTCATCATTGCCGACCCCGGGGTATTTCAATATGTCAAACAACACGCCCCGGAAATTTCACTGCATATTTCAACCCAGAGCAATGTATGCTCCTGGTTGTCAGTAAAATTCTGGAAGGATTTAGGCGCTGATCTGTGTGTGCTGGCGCGTGAAGTTTCCTATGCAGAACTTGTGGAAATTCGTGAAAAATGCCCGGATATAAAACTGGAAACATTCGTCCATGGCGCAATGTGCATGACCTATTCCGGTCGCTGCCTGTTATCAAATTTCATGGCCGAGCGCGGTGCAAACCAGGGCAATTGCGAAAATTCCTGCCGCTGGGGTTATAAAGTCCACATGAAGCTGCGTGACGGCACCGTCGAAGAACTGGAGATTGATGAAACCAACATCGACATGTTCGAATTTCTGCTTGAAGAAGGTGCGCGCCCCGGTGAACTGATGCCGATTGAAGAAAGCGAACACGAATCCTATATCCTCAATTCCAAAGACCTCTGCCTGATGCCCAAACTGGATCAATATCTGGAACTGGGCATTGACTCTCTGAAGGTCGAAGGTCGGGGCAAGTCGGTTTATTACGTCGCAGTCGTTGCCCGCATTTACCGCAAAGCCATCGATGACTGGGCCCGCGACCCCGACAATTGGGACCCGCGCCCCTATATGGAAGAGCTGATGAATGTTTCCAATCCCGGTTACACATTGGCTTTCCATGATGGCCGCCTCACCAACTACGCCCATAATTATGAGCAGACCCAGACTATTGGTGAATGGGAATTTGCCGGAATTATTACCGAAATTACCGATGATGCTTTTTTGATGGAAGTTAAAAACAAGCTGATTGCCGGTGATGTCCTTGAATTCCTGCCACCCGATGGCAATGAAACCATTCTGCTCAGGCTTTATGAATTTGAAAACACCAAAAACAATGAAACCACCGATATGATAAATGCCGGTACAAAACCGATTATTCGTATCCCGTTTTCCCTGTTTGATCAGGAAACTACTGGCGAGCTGAAAACACGTATCCCGCAAATGACGGTAGTTCGCAAAGAAACTCCCCTCACCCAGATCCAGTGGGATCGCCTCAAACTCGACCGCGAATCCCAGCGCCTGGAAATCAGCGGAAAAACAGATATTCCCGTGCAGCCACTTTACGGCAAAAAGCGCCAGGCCCTGCGAAATTCACTCGATGAAGCATCCAAAACCCGCAAAATCAAATCCCCCCGCCTGGGCCTCGATACCTGCTGCGGCAGAGGCTGCAACGGCTGCATGATGTTCTGGCACGACCCTGCCTACGAAAAAGCCCGCCATATTATGGCAACAAAGAAGCAGGGTGAAACACTGGACACTGACATGCGTCAAAGAGAAGAACTTACTGTCCCGACTGTTGCTGCACAATAAATACCGAATTGTGAACAGCAGCATTACCTGTGAAACTAAGGTCCGGCCTGTCCTTTACCCAGATTTGCGTTGAACTGCCGCCATCCATGGCAAGGGCACTGTCGCAATCAAATACACCGCCTACCTCACTGCTACGCATCAGCCATCCGGCTTCAAACAGGCTCATGCCCCCGCCAATAACAACCATGACAATCACATCACCCTTTGCGGTGTTACAAACTAATGTGCGATTTTTGGAACCCCCGCTGTTGGTATTCATTGCCCATTTGCCGCCCGGTTCAATCAGGGTTGGCTTTGATTGTAAAATAGTTTCACCTTCAGGCACTTTGTTTTGCCTGGTTGGTACAATCGAAATATTCCCATCCTGAAAAACCAGATATCCCCCCGCCTTCTTCCAGCGCGATGAAGATCGAATATCCTTGTTGATCAACAACCCGACAGGAAACTTGCGTCCACTAGCTGCAATGCTGAAGAAACCTCCATTAAAAGCAACCTGGGCGCTTTCACGCGCACCCATTACCTCAACCCTTTCCCCTTCTTCGACCGATTGGGTAGCTAGACCAAATTTAAAATTTTGGGGACTGATCCGCAGCGCTATGATTTCAACACCATTTTTTGCAACAGTTCTTAGGCCAGATAAACCAGGCACTATTGTAGCGAACGCCATATCACGCAGATAATTTGCAACCTGTAATGTACGCGAAGGGGCGGGTAATTCCTGTGCTGTTGCAATTGGCATCGCGCTCAGCAACAAAGCCATACTCAATGATACAGGTAATTTGGAGTACAAATTTTTCACTTTGTATCCTTGTCCCGGCATTGTTCAAGAATCAATAACAACTACGCTAGTAGCTGTTGTTCATGTCCACAACCCGATGTTGCCACACCAGTTGCGCTTATTTTGCGAAATATCGAAGCCCGGCTGTAGTTGGCAAGCAGGATAAACGGCCAATTTCCATCTTTAATACGCCAATTTTGTCCAACCGGGTAAAAACATTTTGAAACTCCATAATATAAACATCTGTTAAGTTGACATTTTCGTTACCGCCAAATAGGCAGGAAAATTGAACCTTCCTGCAACTGGCAGGTTCAGTGTACTTGTAACTTTTGGAGAAACCATATGAAGAAAATTGCCACCATCCTTTCTGCCGCCGCTATGTCTGGTATGTTATTGTCCACCCCGGCGTTCTCCGATGATCGTGAACTGATTGAAATGCCAGCCGACGTCCAAGTCAAATTCCTATCTCAAATGCGTGGCCTGGTAGAGGCATTGGACGAAATGCTTGCTGCCCTTGAAGAAGGCAATTTTGACCATGTTTCCAGGATTGCGGATTTCCAACTCGGTTTTAAACATGGAAAATGGCAGAAAATGCTGGCCTCGGGCATGTCCGAAGATGAAGTACATGCAAAAATAAACGAAATGCGTGAAAAACTGGCCACTGAAAAAACTGACTATTCCAAAAAAAGCAAACAAAGCCCAGGCCGTTACATGCCGCAAAACGCCCGTACCTTGGGCCGTGAAATGCATCTTTCTGCCAGTAAAATATCCCTTATTGCTCAAAATGCAGGTGAAACCCCTGGCCTTGATAAATACAAGGAAGTTTTGGCCGGGATGCAGGGGATTACTTCTTCTTGCGTTGCCTGCCACACCAGCTACAAAATACGCTGATTCTCAATAAATACTGTTGCCGGAAGCAATTTCGGCAGCAGGTAAATACCTGCAACAAGTTCTATCCCCGCAACCGCTCATTGGCAGGGTCAAACGGGCTTTCACCGATAACAGTCACCTTGAACAGTTTACCCAGCATCTTGATTTGCAGGTTTGTACCCTCAGCAGAAAACTCCGGTTTCACCATGCCAAGCGCCAGGGATTTACCAACACGCCAGCCATAAGTGCCATTTGTCGCGCGGCCAATCAATTCGCCCTGCATATCATAAAGCGCCTCAGAGCCGCGCGCATCGTAATTGTCCACATCGTGCACTTCCATGGTGACAAAGTTCCATTTTAACCCTTCTTTCTCAGCCCTGATCACCGCTTCACGACCGATGAATTCCTCTTTATCAACCTTAACAAACCGATGAAGTCCTGACTCTAGTGCGTTGTATTCAATCGATAATTCCCTTGGAGCAAGTCGGTAGGATTTTTCAATCGACATAGAACCCATAGCCCTAATACCAAATGGCTTAATGCCAAATTCTTCACCTGCTGCCATCACCATGTCGTAAATCGCATTCTGCGTTTCAATCGGGTGATGCAACTCCCAGCCAAGTTCGCCGACAAAATTCACCCGCAGCGCATGGGCCGTAGCGGTGCCTACATTAATCTCCTGCCCCGACAGCCATTTGAAATTGTCATTCGTCAAATCCGTGCGTGTCAGACTTTGCAGCACATCACGTGATTTGGGGCCAGCCAACACCAGCACACCGTATTTTTGCGTAATTGGTCGCAAGATTACCGAACCATCTGCCGGCAACGCCTTAAACAAATAGTCATGGTCATGGGCCTCAAACGCCCCTGCTGAAACCAGATAAAACGCCCCGGGTTTCCACTCATAAACCGTGAATTCCGAACGCACCCCGCCAAATTTGGTCAGCAGATGACAAAGCGCAATGCGTCCGCGTTTTTTGGGTATTTTATTGGCAAACAACGATTCAAGCCACGCGCGTGCACCGGGTCCGGCCACTTCCATCTTGGCAAATGCCGACATATCCAGCAGGCCGACATTCTCAGTGACGTTTTTTACCTCATTGCCAATATGCTCAAACGCATTTGAGCGCCCGAAACGATAACGCTCCTTCACCCGGCCCTCAACCGGGTCGCTATGGTTATGCCCGGCAATCACATCCGGCACCACGCTGTCCTCAGCGCTTATTTCATAATCCTCAGAGGGCGCAAACCAGTTCGCCCGCTCCCAGCCATAAACCGACCCGAACACCGCCCCTAATGCCTTTTGGCGCGAATAAGATGGCGAAATTTTTAACGGTCGCGCAGAGCCCCGCTCTTCTTCCGGAAAATGCACCGTAAACACATTGCGATAGGCTTCTTCATTTTTCTCAATCAGATAGCCCTGCGTGGCATAAGGCCCATAGCGGCGCGGGTCAACGCCCATCATATCAATTGAAGGCTCCCCTTCAACAATCCACTCGGCAATCTGCCACCCGGCCCCGCCCGCCGCCGTAATGCCAAATGAATGGCCTTCCGACAACCAGAAATTTTTCAAACCCGGTGCCGGGCCAATGATCGGATTTCCATCCGGCGAATAAGCAATCGCCCCGTTATAAACCTTCTTGATACCCACTTCCCCAAAGGCCGGAACCCGCACAAAAGCCGATTCAATATGCGGCTCGATGCGCTCCAGATCTTCCTGAAAAAGTTCATATTCGCTGTCCGACGAAGGCCCGTCAATATAACAGCACGGCGCACCAGGCTCATAGGGGCCAAGCAACAGCCCACCGTTTTCTTCGCGCATATACCACGCACTATCCGCATCGCGCAGTACACCCATTTCCGGCAGGCCTTGTTTATGCCGCGCCACAATATCGCGGTGCGCCTCGGTGACAATAAACTGGTGCTGAACCGGTATTACCGGCACATCAAGCCCCACCATCGCCCCCGTTTGCCGCGCAAAATTGCCGGTGCACGAAATCACATGCTCGGCGGTGATGTCGCCCTTGTCCGTAGAAACATGCCAAAGCCCGTCATCATCTTGAGAAATCGCATTCACACAGGTATTTCGATAAATCGTGGCACCTCTGTCACGCGCGCCTTTTGCCAGAGCCTGGGTTAAGTCGGCTGGCTGGATATAGCCGTCATCCACATGCTGAATAGCGCCGATAACACCGTTCACATCGCAAAGCGGCCAGATTTCCTTCACCTGCTCAGGTGTTAGAATATCCACCTTGATGCCAATCGTCTCGGCAATCCCGGCATAATACATATATTCATCCCACCGGTCTTGCGTTTGCGCCAGCCGGATATTCGACACCACGGAAAATCCCACATCCATGCCGGTTTCTTTTTGCAACTCGTGATAAAACTCAACGGAATATTTATGAATCTGCCCCACCGAATATGAAAGGTTAAACAGCGGCAACAAGCCCGCCGCATGCCAGGTTGAACCTGAAGTCAGTTCCTTGCGCTCAATCAGAACGCTGTCATCCCAGCCTTTTTTTGCCAAATGATAGAGCGTGGAAACCCCCACAACTCCGCCACCAATAACCACTGCGCGTGCATGTTTTTTCATGGGTGTATTCTTTCGCATTCAACCGATTATCAACCCTGCGGGGTTGAGCCAACAGATAAGAAATTAACAGATGATTTTGCGATTTCAAACTGTTCTCGAAACGACAAAACCGTGTCGTCTATTTCTTCTTTATTGCATAATGGCCAATTACATGCATCAATCGCGCCCATGAAACTCTTTTACGCCTCCGCCTCGCCCTTCGCGAGAAAGGTCGTTGTAGCCGCGCGTGAGGCCGGTGTCATCGATCGCATTGAAATCATCTCCACCACCGTTAGCCCCGTTGCGCGCAATGAGGATTTGATTGCCGCCAACCCCACGGGAAAAATCCCAACCATGGTGCTGGAGGATGGCCGTGTTGTTTTCGACAGCCGTGTCATCTGCGAATACATTGATGGCCTGAGCGATAATATCAAACTGTTCCCCACCCACCCCGATACCCGCCTCGCCGCCCTGACATTGCAAGCCCTGGGCGATGCAATGATGGATGCGGCTGTGCTGGCTCGCTATGAAGGTTTCATGCGCCCTGAAGAATTTCAATGGAACGAATGGGTCGAGGGTCAAAAGAACAAGCTGGAATCTTCACTGGATTATCTGGAAAGCCGCGCCATGGATGTGCTGGAAGGCCCAATCACCATTGGCCATATCGCCGTTGCCTGCGCGCTGGCTTATATCGAATTTCGCGGTGTGCTCGATAACTGGCGCGCCAGCCATGATGAATTGGCCAAGTGGTACACAAGCTTCAGCCAGCGCGACTCGATGAAAGCTACTGAACCCAGCTGAGTTTTTCCCTTCTGGGCCCTTCAATTTTTCCCCGTGCCACATCCATCGCCCGGTGCGCAATACCGAAGGTGATTTTAAATCCGCCCATCAGCGCAATCAGATTATCATGGCCCGGCACCACCTCAAACCACGGGTCGGCACCACGCCCTTTCAGCGTGTTGCGCGGGCGTATACCTGCCCATTTCTCAACAATCGGCGCACCTTTCAACATCGGTGCCAGGGCAAGCGCTTTTTCATAAAATGCCATATCATCTGCGTCAAAATCCGCCATTTCACCCGCCATATCTGCCAATTCCATATTTCGCGAAGTAGAGCCAATCGCCATCAGATTATCCGCGTGAGGAATGATATAAACGCCATCCTGATACAAAATCGGCAGCGTGTCATCATGGGTAAATTCAACCATTAAAGCCTGCCCCGCAACACCGCGCCCAAGCGGTTTTCCATCATTTGAAGCCCCCATATAGGGATGAAGCAAACCATAAGCCTCCACACCATTTGCGACAATTATTTCACCAGCGATCAGCCTTGAACCATCATGCAAAATCACTTCATTTGTCGCTGGATTAATGCTGGCAACGCCACACTCTTCACGCACTTGCCCATGCTCTTTTGCATACCTGCCCAACGACTCAATTACCCCACGCGGTGCTACCCGTGCCGCAAAACTGGCAAAACCCGC
>JAKISV010000041.1 GCA_021648425.1 Rhizobiaceae bacterium | reverse complement strand
CTGCGATAGCCCTCATGGCTCAAAAAAAAGCTTCCCAGGTAGATGGTTTTATTGCAAAACCCGACAAAAATATCCACTTTGTTCTGCTATACGGTCCTGATCAGGGATTGGTTAGTGAACGGTCTGAAAAATTGTCGAACAGCCTCGGTTTTGGCAATAACGACCCGATGTCTATATTGCGCTTTGAGGCCGAGGATATCGCCTCCCAGACCGGAAAACTTTCCGATGAAGCATTTTCAATTTCGATGTTTGGCAACAACAAGCTGATAAAAATTACGGGTAATACCCGCAAGAATATTGTACCGGCTCTAAAGCCCGTATTGGATGAGCCACCACCTGATTGTTGGATAATATTTGAAGGCGGCGATTTGAAACGTGATTCCGCCCTGCGAAAACTGATTGAAAAATCTGATTCAGCCATAGCCCTACCCTGCTACCAGGATGGCGCGGCCGCCCTTGAACAATTAATCAATGAAGAAATTACCGCCTACGGTTTGAGCCTGGATTATGAAACCAGAGACTATCTGCGTTCATTTCTGGGCGAGGATCGCCGCGCCAGCCGCAATGAATTACAAAAGTTAGCCCTTTATGCCCATGGTCAAAACACCATCACACGTGAACAGATTGACGCGCTGCTGGGTAACGTTTCAGCGGTAGCTGCCAGTGACATAATTGATGCTGCAAGTCTGGGGCAAACGGATTTCTTAAACACCAGGCTTGATCAGTTTTTACAAAGCGGCGGCTCAGCAGATATGCTGGTTCGCGCAACCCTTAAACATTTTCAAACCCTGCACCAGTTCCGCGCAGCTATGGATGTAAAAAATACCAGCCCCGCAAATCTGATCAGTTCAGCGCGCCCTCCTGTTCACTTTTCTCGCCGCGATTCAATGATAAAAATGCTCAATACCTGGACCCTGAGAAAGCTGGGACTTGCACTGAAAAGGCTCGATACAGCATTTTATGAAACCCGCGCAAAACCCGCTCTCGCCCGCTCCATTTCCGCCACCACTCTCCTGGCTATAGCCCTTCAGGCAAAAAGCCGATAATTTTCGAGTTTAGCGGTTTGGGTTTTAGCGTTCAAGACGCCTGCAGATATCATCAAGCTGTTCCAGGTTTTTATAATTAATGCGAATGTCTCCAGACTCATTTTTTCGAAATGATACCGAAACCTTCAATCCTAAAACATCTCCAAGCCGTGTTTCCAAAGCCTGAATATCAGCACTTTTTTGTGTCCCAGCCTTGTCCAATACAGCACTTTTTGTCTCAAGCTTACCGGGCTGTTTCATCAACCCTTCAGCTTGACGCACAGACAATCCCTCACGAATTATCCGTTTTGCCAGCAACAAAGGATCATCACTGGTGACAAGTGTACGCCCGTGACCTGCTGAAATCTCACCCGATGAAATCATTTCTTGTATTTGCGGTGGAAGCTTTAACAAGCGCAATGTATTCGCCACATGACTGCGGCTTTTGCCAATAACCTGTGCCAGATCATTTTGCGAATAATCATACTCATTCATCAATTGATGATATCCCATGGCCTCCTCAATTGTATTGAGATCAGCGCGTTGCACATTTTCGATAATCGCTATTTCAAGCGCCTGGCGATCCTCTACTTCGCGAACAAGAATAGGGACTTCATGTAATCCCGCTTTTTGCGCAGCGCGCCATCTTCGCTCACCTGCAATAATTTCATATTTTGCACCAGCCAGGTCTTCACTCTTAATGGTACGCACCAAAATTGGCTGAACAATACCATGTTCTGCGATGGAATTAGCCAAATCCTGAAGTTCTGAATCCAAAAATACCCGCCTTGGGTTATTTGGATTGGCCCGCACTAATTCAATGGGCGCACTCAGGTCCGCTTTTAATTCACCCGATTCGATTTTAGCTTCCGGCACCGTTTCAATTTCACCGATCAATGCGGCCAGACCCCGACCCAATCTTTTTTTTGCGCTCAATTCAGCCATTCATCTTTCTCCGGCTTTGTTTGTTAAATTGGTTTTCAACCAGACTTTGTCCATCATGCTTGTGCCAGGCGTTTTTCACGTTTGATCACTTCTGCCGCCAATTTCAGATAGGCCTGACTGCCGGCGCATTTTAAGTCATATAAAATCGCAGGTTTGCCATAGGATGGCGCTTCGGAAATACGAACATTTCTGGGTATCACTGTGTCATAAACCTGATCTCCCATAAATTCACGCACATCATCCACCACCTGCGTGGACAGGTTGTTGCGTGGATCAAACATGGTTAGTGCAATGCCGTGAATTTTCAGATCCGGGTTTACGGTTTGTCGCACCTGTTCCACCGTTTGCAGCAATTGACTTAAACCCTCAAGGGCAAAGAATTCACATTGCAGAGGAACGATCAGTGCAGAAGCCGCCGCCATTGCATTGATGGTCAGTAAATTCAAAGAAGGTGGACAGTCTATCAATATGAAATCAAACGGCAACGCACTAGGATTATATTCCTTAATAGCGTTTTTCAAACGGTAGGCCCTGTCAGGCAGTTGAGAAATTTCCATCTCAACACCAAGCAAATCCAGCGTTGATGGAGAAACATAAAGCCTTGGCACCGCTGTTGGCACCAAAGTTTCACCAAGCCCGGCTCGGCCGGTTAGCAGATCATAGGTGGATTTTTCACGCATATTGCGGTCAATTCCCAACCCGGTACTGGCATTTCCCTGGGGGTCCAGATCGACAATCAAAACATTTTTGTCCACCGCCGCCAGGGCAGTAGCCAGATTAATGGCGGTTGTTGTTTTGCCAACACCGCCTTTTTGATTGGCAATGGTTATAATTCTCGGGGATGATTGTTGTGCCATCCTGAATTTATTCTCCACCAGATACATTTCCCACCTTGGTAATATTGTGCCTGTTTCGCAATTCTACCGGCAGGGTTTTTTTAAATTGCGAATTTCCAGCAATACAGAATTATCGTTGGTGCGACTATTATGTATTACCAGATCAAAATTCCACACACCACGACAATCTTCCAGTTCCCCCATATAGTCTTGCCCCTTTGGAAACATGCCCAATGCCCCATTTTCAAGCCAGCTATGTGATAAATCCAGAAGCTTTCTCATGGGGGCCAGTGCACGGGCGGTCAATATTTCAACATCCTGAAACTGTTTCGTAACCGACTCAATGCGTTCATTTGTTACGCTGGCATCTATTCCGGTTTCCCGAATTACCTTCCGCAGAAACGCGCATTTTTTTGCGTTGCTCTCTACCAGTTGCACCCGCATATCTGAGCATCCAACAATTGCCACCACCAGGCCTGGAAACCCGGCCCCCGAACCAAGATCCAGCCAATTACGCCCGGAGGGTAAAATAACCTTTCCCACCGCTTCGCATTGAGCGCTGTCACATATATGACGCCGCCAGACATCTTGAAGTGTGGATTGGGCAACCAGATTGGTTTTTTTCTGCCATTCTACAAGCAGGTCAACATAAATCTGAAGCTTCGCCATTGTTTCACGTGAAACAGGCACAATCGAATCTAATAATTTTTGATCCCCGGGGGACGGAAGGAAGTCGCTCATTTTAATCACGCAGCGCCGCGACTGCGCGGTGTTCCGCTCTGGCGCTCATCGCGCTTGATCCTGGAGAGCAGCAACGTCAGTGCAGCGGGCGTCATACCGTCAATGCGCGAAGCCTGGGCGATATCGATCGGGCGAATCTTTTCCAGCTTGCCAATCAACTCAGAAGAAAGTCCCGGCAAATTGGAAAATTCGAAATCAGCAGGAATTCTTTTTCCTTCATCACGCCTAACGGCAGCAACATCAGCTTCCTGCCTTTTCAAATAGACCGCATAAGATGCTTCGATTTGCAGTTGTTCCCTGGCCCACTCGGGCGCACTGGCCAGCTGCGGCCAAACCTTCGCCAAATCGCTATAAGAGATATGGGGGTAGGACATTAAATCATAGGCGCTGCGGCGCACTCCGTCCTGATTGACATTCAACCCTTTCGCCACCGCTTCGTTAGGGGTCATGTTAAGCACACTGGATAAATCCCGGTACTGACTTAGTATTTCCATTTTCTCCAAAAACCGGCTTTGCCGCTTTGTACCCACACAGCCAATATCGATGCCCAAGGGCGTTAGCCGTTGATCAGCATTGTCAGCACGAAGCGAAAGGCGATATTCCGCACGCGATGTAAACATTCTGTAGGGCTCACTGACACCCTTGCTTACCAGGTCATCAATCATCACGCCGATATAGGAACTGGTTCGGCTAAAATGGATCGCTTCACCACCATCTGCTTTTCTGGCAGCATTCAATCCGGCAACCAACCCCTGGGCGGCAGCTTCTTCATAACCGGTAGTACCATTGATTTGCCCGGCCAGAAAAAAGCCGCCAATCGCACGGGCCTCCAGACTGGGCAACAGTGAACGCGGATCAACATAGTCGTACTCAATTGCATAGCCGGGTTGTAATATCTCGGCCTTTTCCAGGCCGGAAATTGTTCTGATAAATTTCAGTTGAATTTCCTCAGGCAAAGAAGTGGAAATTCCATTGGGATAAACACTTCGCGCATTTAGCCCCTCTGGCTCCAAAAACACCTGATGGCCATCACGTTGGCCAAACCGTACAATTTTGTCTTCAATCGACGGGCAGTAGCGTGGACCCGTGCCTTTGATCTGGCCCGAATACATTGCAGAATACTTTAAATTCTCTTCGATAATTTCATGGGTAAGGCGGTTGGTTCTGCTAATACCACACTCAATCTGCCGGTTAAAAAGACCATCGCTCAACTCAGAGAATGCCACCGGCTTTTCGTCACCGGCCTGCATTTCCAATATATTCCAGTTAATTGTTTCGCGATCGAGACGAGCCGGCGTTCCGGTTTTCAATCGCGCCAAATTGAACTTATGAGTTTCCAGGGTTTTAGAAAGTCCGTGCGTAGCCTTTTCACCCATCCGCCCGGCAGAAATTCTTTTGTCCCCTATATGAATTACCCCCCGAAGAAAAGTTCCGGTAGTAAGCACTACGCAACCAGCTTCAATGACGCTGCCATTAGCCAGAATTACACCGTTAACCATTCCGTCAACGATTCGAATATCTTCAACGCTCGCTTCAACAACAACCAGGTTTTCAGTTTCTCTGATTGCTGACTGCATGCCATCGCGATAGAGCTCTCTGTCTTCCTGGGCCCTTGGGCCGCGCACAGCCGGTCCCTTGCTACGGTTAAGCAACCGAAACTGAATACCGCCATAATCAGCCACACGGCCCATCAACCCGTCCAGCGCATCAATCTCACGTACCAGATGCCCCTTGCCCAAACCGCCGATTGCCGGGTTGCAGGACATCTCACCTATGGTAGAAAATTGATGGGTAACCAAAGTTGTCTTGGCGCCCATACGCGCAGCAGCAGCCGCGGCTTCACACCCCGCATGCCCTCCACCGATAACAACCACATCATATCTGGTTACCATTACAACCGCTCTTTATAAGTTTTACAGTATTTGAATAATTCCAATATCAGCAATTCCACCGGCAGGTCAAAGAAATAGCGAACACCAAAAGTGTGTAATTGTTTCACGTGAAACATGCTTGATTGATAAAGTTACGAAAAATGTTTCACGTGAATCATTTTCCAACACAAAATTTAGCAAATATTTCGCCAAGGATATCCTCTACGTCAACCTTGCCAACTATTCTGCCAAATGAGTTTCCTGCAGTTCTTAGGTGTTCGGCCCGAATTTCCAGTGGGAGTTCGTTCTTATTGCTGGCGTCACCCAAGGCGTCACGGGCACGAATCAATCCCGCCTGTTGTCGTTCTTTGCTGAATAGAATATCGCCGCTATGAGAGGTCGCATCTTTAGCAGCCTCGCTGATTAGCCCCACCAATCGATCTATCCCACTATCCCCAAACACACTTATAGAAACATCGTTCGGCAACGGGTGCAATTCGTTACTGGTTCCAATTTTGTCAGATTTGGATAGCACCACCAGATGATTGTCTTTAATTGCAGTTATATCAAATATCTCGTCATCCGCACTGTGTAGCCAGATATTCATGTCCGAAATATCAGCCAGGTTGCGGGCTCGTTTGATCCCCTCTTTTTCAACCGTATTGGATGTTTCGTGAATACCGGCAGTATCGCTAACAATCACCACCTGTCCGCCAAGATTGAGTTTTACCTCTAATATGTCACGGGTTGTTCCCGGCTCATCGCTAACGATTGCAACATCCCGCCCGGCCAGACAATTTAGCAAAGTCGATTTACCAGAATTTGGTTTACCCAACAAAGTTACACGAAAGCCGTTCCGAATTATCTCTCCGGCATGAACATTTTCCAGATAGCCATTCAACTCTTTGATAAGCTGTTTAACCTCAACCCACACACCTCCGCTTATATTATCCGCAATGTCATCTTCATCGACAAAGTCAATCTCAGCCTCAACCAGCGCTCTAATCGCAGTTAATCTGTCGGACCAGTTTTCGACAATCTCGCGCGCTTTCCCAGCCGCGCTATCCAGAGCCAATATTCTCTGGGTTTCGGTTTCACTCTCTATCAGATCGGCAATACCCTCAGCCTGAGTGAGATCAAGCTTGCCATTTTCAAATGCCCGATAGGTAAATTCCCCAGCGTCCGCATGACGAAACCCATCCAGTATTGATAATGATTTCAGTATTTTTTCAACTACCGCCCGGCCGCCATGAATATGTAACTCAACCACATCCTCGCCGGTAAAACTCGCAGGTGCGATAAAACTCAGTACTATGCCGCGATCTATATCCATCCTGGAAACAGGATCAACAATACTTGAAAGCCTGATCGCCTCACCAAACCTTGTATCGTTACACATCGTTTCGATAACGACTCGACTTTGTGGGCCGGAAATTCGTATGACGGCAACGCCACTTGGCAACCCGCCACTGGATAAAGCAAAAATAGTATCAGTCATATCCAGCCCCGCTACAGGTTCAAGGCAGCCATTTACAGCCGGTATCTAGAATATTGTTCCTGAGCCGAATCAATTAGTACGTTACGGCACTATGGCGATGATCCCATTAGGTATTCATGTTATCGAAAAAATCGGAGTTGGTTTTCGTTTGTTTCAGTTTATCAATCAGGAACTCAATAGCATCCGTTGTGCTCATGGAAGAAAGAATTCTGCGTAAAACAAATATTTTCTGCAAATCATCTTTTGGAACAATCAGATCTTCTTTGCGCGTACCGGATTTCAAAATATCCATCGAAGGATAAACCCGTTTGTCGGCTACTTTACGATCAAGCACCAGTTCCGAGTTACCCGTACCTTTAAATTCTTCAAAAATAACCTCGTCCATACGAGAGCCGGTATCTATAAGAGCTGTGGCGATAATGGTAAGCGACCCACCCTCTTCAATATTTCTGGCTGCACCAAAAAATCGCTTTGGTCGCTGCAGCGCATTGGCATCAACACCACCGGTAAGAACTTTACCTGATGAAGGAACCACGGTGTTATAAGCGCGCCCCAGGCGCGTAATAGAATCGAGCAGGATAACCACGTCGCGCCCATGTTCAACAAGCCTCTTCGCTTTCTCAATAACCATCTCAGCCACCTGCACATGGCGTGAAGCCGGTTCATCAAACGTTGAAGCAACCACTTCACCCTTAACAGAGCGCTGCATGTCGGTTACTTCTTCAGGCCGCTCATCAATCAGCAAAACGATCAGATAGGCTTCAGGGTGATTTCCTGTAATTGAATGGGCAATATTCTGCAGCAATACGGTTTTACCGGTCCGTGGCGGAGCCACAATCAATGCACGTTGCCCCTTGCCCAACGGAGCAACCAGATCGATCACCCGCGCGGATAAATCCTTGCTGGGGGGGTCTTTCAACTCCATATGAAAGCGCTCATCAGGATAAAGTGGTGTCAGATTATCAAAATGAGTTTTATGTTTGATTTTTTCGGGGTCATCAAAATTAATCGTATTAACTTTAAGAAGCGCGAAATACCGTTCTCCGTCCTTGGGGCTTCTGATAGGCCCCTCGACCGTATCACCCGTTTTCAGGGAGAATTTTCTGATCTGTGAAGGAGATATATAAATATCATCGGGACCGGGTAAATAATTTGCACTGGCGGAACGCAGAAAACCAAATCCATCCTGCAATATCTCCACCACACCCTCACCGATAATCTCGGTATCCTGGTCAGCAAGGTTTTTCAATATAGCAAACATCAGTTCCTGTTTGCGCATGGTGGATGCATTTTCTACATCAACACCTTCTGCAAACAAAACAAGTTCGGTCGGACTTTTAGCTTTAAGATCCTTAAGCTTCATTTCATTCATGAAGACATGTCTTTCGAATATAATAATTTGGGATTGTAAACCAAATCCGACCATTACACCCTAAGAAAAGGGGAATTTGCCGACTGGTTTATCGGGAATGAAATTCATCCATACCCTCAAATTCCAAATTACTCAAGATAAATTTGAGTTGGTAAAATGCCTGGTCATGTTTCCCAGATCAAAATGGCCGAATTATAACCAAAATCACAATTAGTATCATCAATACGGTGGGCACTTCATTTACAATTTTGAAAAACACAACTTTGCGTTTTCGTTCATCTGCCGCAAATTCCTTTACCCACACTGCACAAAACCCATGTTGCGCGCTCATCAAAACAACCAGAAACATTTTACTGATAAACCAGCCCTGCGCCCAAAGGTTATTTTGCCATGCCAGCAATAAACCAAAAACCCAACTGGCGATCATTGCCGGCGTCATAATGCCCTTCAACAAACGCCGCTCCATTATCTTGAAAGTCTCAGACGCATCACTGCCTGGCTTTTTTTCTGTATGATAAACCATCAGTCGCGGCATATATAACATCGCCACCATCCAGGAAATCACTGAAACAATATGAGCAACCTTCAACCACTCAACCATAGCTCAACCCCTGACCAGTTCTATCATTCTTTCAACATTGGCAATCGGTGTTTGCGGTGTAATTCCATGACCAAGGTTAAAAATCAGCGGGCCATTGCCAAGCCCCTCAATTATTTCTTCAACACCCTCATCCAATGCTTTACCCCCGGCAATCAACCTCACCGGATCAAGGTTCCCCTGAATAGCTCCCTCACCCTGCAGTTCTTTTGCAAAACTCATGGGCACAGACCAATCCAACCCTAAACAATCTACCCCCGTCTTTTGACGATATCCCTGATAAAGAAAACCAGCACTTTTTGGAAACCCGATAATCTTGGCATCAGGAATTTTTTGCCGCACAAGGTCCACTATTTTTTTCACGGGTAAAACGCACCACTTTTCAAATTCTTTTTCCCCCAGCACGCCCGACCAGGAATCAAATATCTGTACCGCATCCGCACCAGCTTCCAGTTGTTTGATTAAATACTGGGCTGAAAACACGGCTATCTGATCAAGCAGATTTTCAAAAACTTTCTCGTTCTCATAAGAAAACAATCGCGCCGGTGCCTGATCAGGTGTTCCTCGACCAGCAATCATATAAGTTGCTACGGTCCAGGGCGCACCGCAAAAACCCAATAAACTAACCTCATCAGGTAATTCATTTCTAAGTATTGAAACCGTTTCAATTACAGGATCAAGATGCCCTATTGCCTCTGTTCCCTTTAGTTTTTTAATTTCATCAGGGTTAATTGGCTCAAGTCTTGGTCCTTCCCCTTCAACAAAACTGACCTTCCTGCCCATTGCGTCTGGGATCACTAAAATATCTGAAAAAAGTATAGCTGCATCAAATCCAAACCGTTTGATCGGCTGCAAGGTAACTTCCGCTGCTATATCGGGCGTATAACATAGGTTAAGAAAACTTCCCGCCTTAGCTCGTATTTCGCGATATTCAGGAAGATATCTTCCCGCCTGACGCATCATCCAAACGGGCGGTCTTTCATAATGACGCCCCTTGAGAACCTCAATAATCTTGCGTTCAGTCGGTTTTTCAGCAGAGTTATTCACATTAGTTTCCTTATAAAAAAATCCGCTTTAGCGGTTATTATTATTAGAGTCTGTGTATTACGGGAATGTAATTGATATGGCCAATCAATCACAACATATTAACAAATTACTAATTACCCCAAAAGTTTATCAACATTCTTCTGTTGTTGTGGATAATGCTATTTTCTATTTAGTTTCAATATGTTACCGGATATCGACTTGTACTAATTTGTGAAGAAATATCATTTACTTCCATATAGATCACCTGCGCCATATTTCTTAATAACATTATCCCGCCAATTTATTTTGTGGATGAAATTTTCCTTTGCGGGCATAGTTTTCCTGTTTCTTGTAAACTGGGCTATTAGGTTGATACTTATGCACAGGCCGCTCTTTCGGCACAAATCTTCAAAAGGCCATTTATTTGGAAGCTGATACCACCCAGGACAAAGACACGGAAGAAAAATCAACAAGCTTTTTCCATATGCACCTGGTTTCAGATGCAACCGGGGAAACTTTGATTACAGCTGCACGCGCGGTATCTTCCCAATATACCAATTCAACACCAATCGAGCATGTCTATCCCCTTGTGCGCCGCCGCTCCCAGCTTGACGTAGTTATCAAAAGTATCGACAAAGAACCCGGCATTGTTCTTTATACCATCGTTGACAATAAAATCGCTAAACATCTCGAGATGCGATGCGCAGCCATGGGCATTCCGCATGTTTCCCTGTTGAAACCCGTCCAGGAGGTTTTTCAATCCTATCTTGGAACCCCCTCTCAACAAAAAGTCGGTGCCCAGCATGTTCTTGATATAGAATATTTCAGTCGTATTGAGGCGCTGGATTATACCATGGCCCACGATGACGGGGTCCTGCCGGCAGATATTGAAGAAGCTGAAATAATACTGGTTGGTATATCGCGCACATCCAAAACGCCCACGGCCATTTATCTGGCCAATCGTGGTGTAAAAACCGCAAATTACCCGCTGGTACCCAATATCCCTTTACCGGCAGCAATTTTGAATGCAAAAAAACCGCTGATTGTGGCATTAATTGCCACTGCTGATCAGATATATCACGTGCGCCAAAATCGGGAACTTGGCGAAAAATCCGTCCTTGGCGACGACAGCTATACCAATCGCGCCTCCATCGCCGAAGAACTTTCCCACACCAGAAAACTCTGCAAACAAAACAACTGGCCGATGATAGATGTTACCCGCAGATCAATCGAAGAAGCATCCGCTGAAATTTTAGAGTTACGCTCAAAACACCTGCAAAAACTAGACCGGCAATCTGAACATAACCAACCCACTGAATCTTGATAAGTCCCTTTGAATTTTGATAAGTATTGTCCCCATGAAAAAAAACACCGATATCATCCTCGCTTCTAAAAGCCCTTACCGGGCTCAATTGCTTGCAGCCGCGGGAGTTCAGTTCCGGGTTCAGCCCGCATCTATAGATGAACGCGCAGTGGAAGCTCCCCTTTTGGCGGCGGATATGGATGAAGGAGATATCGCCCTCGTCCTTGCCCAGACCAAAGCGTTATCCCTCAGCGAGAAGAATGTCGAAGCAGTGGTAATCGGTGCGGATCAGACACTTACCTTTGAAGGGAAACTTCTTCACAAACCCGAAGACATGGAAGCCGCCCGTCGTCGCCTTTTGCTCCTTTCGGGCAAAAGTCACATTCTCAACAGTGCGGTCGCACTGGCAAAAAACGGTAAAATCCTCTGGCACCATGGCGACAAAGCCACCATCACCTTTCGCAAACTAAAGCCGGAATTCATTGGCAGGCATCTGGCCAACGTAGGTCAAAAAGCCCTGACCAGTGTTGGCGCTTATCAGATTGAAGGGGAAGGCGTGCAACTGTTTGAAGCCATTGAAGGCGATTTTTTCTCTATCATGGGGCTGCCATTACTGCCGCTGCTCAAACAACTGCGCCAAATGGAATTGATCGATGGTTAAATCAATTCCCAGGGCCTTTGTCATCGGCTGGCCGATATCCCATTCACTGTCACCTGATTTGCACACCTATTGGCTCAAGCAATATGGTATTGATGGCAGTTATGAAAAGATTGCCGTGGCTCGCGAAAATCTCCCCAAATTTATCAACAATTTAAAAACGGAAGGTTTTGTCGGTGGCAATATCACATTCCCCCATAAGGAAAGTGCATTCAGCAACATTACCGACATTAGCGCCACCGCAACCCGGTTGAAAGCCATAAATACCTTGTGGTTTGAAAATGGCACCCTCAAAGCTGACAACACAGACGGTTACGGTTTTTGTACTAATCTCGATGAATTCGCCAGCGACTGGCGCAAAGCACAAACTGTATTGGTGCTGGGAGCAGGCGGCGCTTCCAAAGCAATCATATTGGCTCTAATCAACGCGGGTATCAAAAAAATCACAATCGTCAATCGCACTGCTAAACGCGCAACCAGTCTGGCTGACCAGATGGGTAAACCCTGCCGTGCCAGGCCCTGGAGCGATATAGCTGAGCTACTACAAAACACCGATTTGTTGATTAACACCACCTCCCTTGGCATGAAGGGCCAGCCGCCACTGGAAATCGATATTTCACCTCTGCCTGCTTCAGCAATTGTTACCGATATTGTTTATAATCCCCTGCAAACCGATCTGCTTATCCAGGCAAATTCCCTGAAACTAAAAACCGTCGATGGAATAGGAATGCTGTTGCATCAGGCGGTGCCTGGTTTTGAAAAATGGTTTGGCGTTCGCCCTCAGGTGACTTCAGGGTTGCGCCAACATGTTTTATCCTGCCTGAAAGAAAGTTCCTGATGATTATCCTTGGCCTCACCGGCTCCATTGCTATGGGAAAATCCACAACCGCCGACATGTTTCGTGCTGAAGGAATACCGGTCCACGATGCTGATAAAACTGTACACGACCTCTATAAAAACGAAGCCGTTAAACCTGTAAAAGAAATTTTTCCTGATGCAGTAATCGATGGGAAGGTTGACCGCCAGGCCCTGGGCAGGCTGGTTTTGGGAAATCGCAACAATATGCAAAAGCTGGAAAAACTCATTCATCCGATGGTACGAAAAAAAGAGCAGGAATTTTTGCAGACCGCATCCAAAAACAAGGCTGAGTTAGTTGTACTGGATATTCCACTGCTTTTCGAAACCGGTGGCAACAAAAGAGTGGATGCCACCCTTGTTGTTACCGCCAGTGCGCAGGAGCAGGAAAAACGGGTAATGTCGCGACCGGGCATGACAAAACAAAAATTCGCTTCTATTCTCAAACACCAGATACCCGATGCAGAAAAGCGCCAAAAAGCAGATTTTATTATCGATACTTCGTTGGGCATGGAAAAAGCCCGACAATCTGTGCGTGGGATAATTGCAACTCTCCGTCAAAGCTCGAAGGAAACCTGAATGTGCGTGAAATAATTTTTGATACTGAAACCACTGGCCTTAGCCCCGCAAAAGGCGATCGCATCATAGAAATTGGTGCAATTGAATTGGTTGGCAGATTCCCGACTGGAAAAATTTACCACCAATATATCAATCCCGATGGCTTCCCCATTCACCCTGATGCGCAAAGAGTACATGGCATCAGCGCAGAATCTTTGCGCGACAAACCATTATTTGCCGACATCATTGATGAATTTTTGGAATTTTTTTCCAATGCAAAACTGATAGCCCACAATGCATCTTTTGACATGGGGTTTGTCAATGCTGAGCTAAAACGTCTCGGCAAACCGGCAATCCTGCCTGATTTTGTTATAGACACCCTGGCAATCGCCAAGCGCAAACACCCCATGGGGCCAAACTCCCTGGATGCCCTTTGCAAGCGATACGGAATAGATAATTCCCACCGACAAAAACACGGCGCATTGCTTGATTCTGAATTGCTGGCGGAGGTCTATATCGAGCTGCTTGGAGGAAAGCAGGCCAGCCTGGAACTTGCCAGTGAATTAAAGTCACAATTCAACCAGCAGGAACAATCAGATAGCCGCACAAAATTTACCGCAAAACAAAGACCCCAACCGCTGGATACGCGACTTGGCAGGGATGAATTGGATGCGCATCAGGAATATATTAAAACCCTGGGCGAAAAACCAATCTGGAGTAAATACCGGTAATTTTTTTAAGAAGTGGCTTTTGGGGCTTCTTCCTGCATCCGCGCCTGATAAAGCTGGGCAAAATCAATCGGATCAATCAACAAGGGTGGAAATCCACCGTTTCGTGTCGAATCAGCAATGATCTGGCGTGCAAACGGGAACAACAATCGTGGACACTCTATCAATACAGCAGCCCCCATTGATTCTTCTGGAATGCCCTGAATACGAAATACGCCGGCATAAACCAGTTCAGCATTGAACATCACTTCATTTTCATCTTCAGCCTTCGCTTCCAGCTTCAGCTCGACTTCAAAATCAGTTTCAGACAATGGGTTTGCACCAACATTGACGTTGATTTTGATCTCGGGAGCCTTTTCGCGTGGTCGAAGTGAATTAGGTGCGGTTGGATTTTCAAAAGATAAATCCTTGATATATTGAGCCAACACACTCAGCATCGGGCCTGTTTGCTCTGCACCGTTAGCGCTGGATGTTTCTTCTTTTTTGGGTTTTGCAGCGGGTTTTTTTGCCATTCTGGAAAGTCCATTCAATCTATTTTTTTGACCCGGTAGCCTGATAGCAACCGGGTGTTGGAAATTTGTGTCGCCAAGTGGCTATCACTTCCCATCAGTGAAAACAAGCGCAGGGCGCGATACCTAACCGCATTAACGAGGCCGCTTGTCGTCAAGTTCTGAAAACCAGGGACTTTTGGAATTTTGTTCTTCGTGAAAATCTTCCGGATCAAGATCAACAATATCGGGGTCCAAATGCTCATCTCGCTGCGACGACTGAGAAAAACCGGCCGTACCGGAGTATTGAACTGTAAACCGCTTCGCAAAAAACGCCCAGATGACTTTTCGAACAAACGGTAAAAACAGCGCTAAACCAATACTGTCAGTGATAAATCCAGGGGTTAACAGCAAAACACCCGCAACCAGTATCATTGCACCTTTTGCCAGTTCCTCTCCTGGAATCTGACCTGCATTCATTTTTTCGCGAATGCGCTCAAATGTGCGAAACCCCTCAATCCGCAAAAGGATTGAGCCTAATATTGCAGTGAATAAAACTAACCCTATTGTCCAAAGCGCACCGATTTTGCCGCCAACCACAATAAATAGGCTGATTTCCGCTATCGGAACGATTAATAAAGCGAAAGGAAGGAATGTCAGGGGCATATTTAGTCTTTTTCTTTCGGTATTTGCTGTTATCAGCGATTAAATGCATATAGTAACGAACTCGACACTTTTAAATTGTCCAACAACAGATTATATCCATATCAGGTTAATCATTCGCCTGAAACGGATGGTTTGCATGTATTTACAACTGGAGCGTAGCTTATCGATATGGAATTTGGCGATCTGACCACATTAATCACTGTAGGAATCGCAGTTTTCATTTTTATGAGATTGAGATCCGTACTGGGAAAACGTACCGGGCATCAAAATCCACCCGTCGAGCCCTATCAAAAAAAGCCCGATGATCTGAATTCTGCATCAAACGACAATGTTGTAACCCTGCCCAAACGCGGTAAATCGGTTAATGGCGAGAACAATGCGCCTGAAATTTATTCAGCAATTGATCTGATGGCTAAACCAGGCACCGATCTCAATGGTGAATTACGCAAGATGAAAGACGTCGATGCCGCCTTTGAGCCTGATAAATTTCTTGAAGGTTCAAAAATGGCCTATGAGATGATTGTCACCGCTTTTGCTGACGGCGACAAAAAAACATTGAAAAACCTGCTTTCGCGCGAAGTCTATGAAGGTTTTGCCAACGCCATCAAACAAAGAGAAAAAGACGGCCTTAGCGTTCAATCCTCGTTTGTCGGTGTAAAAGAAGCAAAAATTGATTCAGCCCAGGTAACTAAAAAAGATGCAAATCTCACTGTGCGTTTCGTCTCTCAGATTATTTCCGCCACTTATGACAATGAGGGTGAGCTGGTTGAGGGAAATAGTGAGCAGATAGTTGATGTAATTGATCTGTGGACTTTCTCCCGAGATGTGCGTTCGCGTGATCCAAACTGGAAACTGGTGGCGACCGAGTCAGAGGCTTAGAGCGTTTTTCGATCATATTGAACCCTTCGCAGAAAACCTCATCCGACCTTGTTCCCATTTCCTTCTCCCGGATGAAAGGCTGGCATGAGGATGATCATCTGGCAGCATTCAACTGTTTTGTGCTAAGTGCGCGGCATATGAGAAAAAAACCCTACACTACGAAGTCCCTCAGTATTTCCGCCGCAGACCTTGCTGCAATCGGCACAAAAGCCCTGGATATATCCGTTAGCGATAATCGCAGCGCGCGGGGGTTTTTCGAAGACAATTTTACCCCCTGCCGGTTTAATGGATCAAAATACCAGGGCATGCTTACCGGCTATTATGAACCTGTTCTTGCAGCCTCACGAACCCGCACCGACAAATTTCGCTTTCCTCTTTTGCGCAGGCCTGATGACCTGGTTGATGTTATGCACTCCAACCGCCCGCAGGAAATGGATGAATATTTTGCTTTCGGGCGAAAAACCCCTGGCGGCATAGTAGAATATTATGATCGGGCACACATTGGCCAGGGCGCACTGGATAATAAAGGGCTGGAACTATTCTGGCTTGAAAGTCCGGTGGACGTGTTTTTCATTCATATTCAGGGTTCTGCCCGCCTGCTCCTGGATGACAACAGCTCTCAGCGGGTTTCGTATGCCGCCAAATCCGGCCACCCCTATACACCAATCGGTAAAATACTGATCGACAAAGGGGAATTGAAAATTAAAGATGTAACGATGCAATCCATTCGAAAATGGCTGAATGATAATCCATCAAAAAGTGATGAACTGATGTCACATAACCGCTCTTACATATTTTTCAAAACCACCAGCGCACCTGATGCTCATTTTGGGCCGATAGCTGCGGCTGGCGTTCCCCTCACCCAAAACAGAAGCCTTGCTGTCGATCACAAGCAGCATACATTTGGCACGCCCATTTGGGTTGAGACAGATAGCCCAATTAACAGCGATAAAAAACCCTTGTCCAGACTGATGATTGCCCAGGACACAGGTTCAGCAATTGTTGGCCCTCAGCGTGGTGATTATTTCTGCGGTTCTGGAGATAGCGCTGGAGAAGTTGCCGGGCGCATCAAACACGCAGCCTCAATGACACTGCTGGTTCCAAACCCTGATCGGAGATGTTGAAGTGACCCGCTCAGATAACTCCACGAAAAAACTTACCGCTGAAGATATCGAGATCTGGCTTAGAATTGCCAACACGGCAAACCCCTTGTCAAAAGACGATAAAAACTTCGCCAATCTGCTTAACAGTGAGCAACCAGCAACCACAAAAATTTCGGCTCCCTTATCGGAATCGAAAAATCAAAAACCCCGGACCGGCGTCACGCCCTCATACCAGCCGCCGATGCAAACAAAACCGGTTTCGGCACCTCAAGAAGTTGATCAGAAAACCATCAAAAATATCTCCAAAGGAAAAATGCCGATTGATGGCAGGCTGGATTTGCACGGGTTTTCCCAGCGCGAAGCCTACCGTGCGCTCTATGACAGTGTTGAAGATGCCTATTATTCGGGTAAAAGAACTCTTCTGGTCATTACAGGTAAGGGCAATATGGGGCGTGGTGTGCTGAGGGAAAATGTACCCTTATGGTTGGCGCAGGCACCTTTTCACCCGTTAATATCCGCATTTAGCCAATCCCACCTCACCCATGGCGGCAGTGGCGCATTATATGTGCGAATAAAACGAAAACCATAAGCATATATCAGGTGATTTCGATGACGCCTTTTGGCGAAAAAATCCGGGAACTGCGAAAATCCAGAAACATCTCTCAAAAAGAGATGGCGACCAAACTAAATGTATCCGCAGCCTATCTTTGCGCTCTGGAGCACGGCCAGCGTGGTAAACCGCAATGGCCAATGGTTCAGCGCATCATAACTTATTTCAATATAATCTGGGATGAAGCAGAAGAATTGCAATATCTGGCTTCAATTTCTGATCCCAAAGCCACTATTGATACGTCCAGATTATCAGCTAACGCCACCACACTGGCAAACCTGCTTGCCAGAAACATTGCCGATCTCAGCCAAAAGGATATTGAGGAACTGACCGGATACATAGAAAAATCTACGCTTGAAACGAACAGGCGTAAATAACTACAGTAGCTTTCGAAGCTCGGCCTCTTTCTGTTTCACGAGCCAGCCATAGT
>JAKISV010000227.1 GCA_021648425.1 Rhizobiaceae bacterium | reverse complement strand
ATAATCAAGTGGTTCCTGACGTGATTTTGAGAACAGGGCCATCTTATACTTCTCCGCCTCTTGAGCGTGAAGCATGCCAGGCACGAAGCGCTAAAGCAGCAAAAGTCACATACATTAACAGGAAGGATAATGCCGCCCCAAACGGGTAATTGTTGGCCGCTTTAAATTGGCGCTCAATGACATTACCAATCATCTGGGCGTTGGTGCCACCCAGCAGATCAGGGATGAGGAATGAACCTAACATGGGAATGAATACCAGAATAATGCCTGAAACAATGCCCGGCATAGTCAGTGGTACGCTTATATTCCAGAATGTTTTGAATTGTGTTGCACCCAGATCAAGACTGGCTTCCAGCAGTGACTTATCGAGCCGCTCGATTGAGGCATAAAGCGGCAGCACCATGAAGGGCATGAACACATAAATCAGCCCGAGTACGACCGCGCCATTGTTATAAAGCAGTTCCAGCGGCTGAAAGGGGCCAAACAGATAATCAAACCCCACGGTGTTATAAACCCACTCAAGGGAAAAATTGACAAAGCCACGGGTGCGAAATACGGCAATCAGTGCATAGGTGCGGATCAGCAGATTTATCCAGAACGGTAATATCACGGCTGCCAGCAAAATCATTTTCATGCGCCCGCGCACAAATGAAATCAGGAATGCAATCGGGTAGGCTATCAGCAGGCACAGGAAAGTAGCCAACGCTGATATCCAGATCGATTTCCAGATGATCTTCAGATAAACCGGATCACCCAGGGCGCGGGCATAATGTTCCAGCGTGCCGGTGATTTCTGTTTTGGTAAGCGATACCTGTTCGCCAAAAGACAGTGCCCAGATGATGGACAGTGGAATCATGAAAAAAACCACCAGCCAGAAAGTGCCCGGCAGGGCAAATATCCAGAAGGTGGTTTTGTTTTCGTTCCAGTTTTCCATGACGTGAGAGCGTCGCGTGCCGCCAGTCAGCCTATGCCGCGTTTATCCGTGTCCAGGCATCATCGTAAAGCCGGGTGACTTCTGCTCCCAGAAAGATAGCAGATTCACATTTAGCCAGCGTTTCTGCGCTCGGGAAAATAGCCGTATTGCCGGTATATTCCTCGCTCATCAGTTTTTTGGCAGCACCATTGGGTGTTGCATACTGGATATAATCAGCAATTGCTGCCCCGGCTTTCGCATCCAGCAGGTAGTTCATGAACGCGTGGGCATTTTCCACGTGGGGAGCGCCTTTAGCGATGCATAACGTATCCTCCCACAACAACCCGCCTTCTTTGGGTACGTTTAAAGTGATGTCATCATCTTCTTCCATCACCTGCAAAATATCGCCGTTCCACTCCTGAGCGATATCAACTTCGCCCGATGCCAACAGGTCCTGGCCGCTGTCATCAGCAAAAACCTTGAAGTTTTTCTTGTTGGCAATAATCAGTTCTTCGGCCTGTTTTATTTCTGCGGGGTTTTTGGAATTGAGCGAATATCCCAGATATTTCAGCGCGTGGCCGATGACGTTCTGGGCGTCTCCCAACAGGGCAATGCGACCCGCGTATTTGTCAGAATCGTAAACGGTGCCCCAACTGTTGGCATCTTCAGCAGATACTTTTGATTTGCGATAACCCAGCGCAATCGTTCCCCACATATAGGGCAGGGAGTATTTGCGCCCGGGATCGAATGTTGCTTCCTGAAATGTCGGTTCAATATTAGAAAAATTTGGAATTTTGTCGCGATCAATTGGCTCCAGCATATCGGCAATAATCATGCGTTCCACATAATCATTGGTTGGCACAATCACATCATAGCCGGGATTGCCTTCTTTAAGTTTGGCAAACAGCTCGTCATTGTCGGCAAATAAATCCATTTTTGCTTCAATGCCGGTAGCATCCTGAAACTCACTCAGGGTATTTTCCCCGATATAGGTATCCCAGTTGTAAAAGTTGATAGTCTTTTCTTCAGCGGAAAAAGTTTTATATGGCGCGAATGTCAGGCCCGCTGCAACGGCTCCGGTGCCGACAATGAAATTGCGACGGCTTGTCATCATTGGTGAATTTCTAGGTTTCATGATTTTGCTCCCATTTTTCATTACCCGTATTCTACAGCATTCAAAACATATGCCTTGAGGTCAATCGTTTTGTTGTGGTTTTTTGCAAAAATAGCGCGTGACAAGTATTCAAGGTTAAAGCTATCTTTGTAGAATACAGATTTAACCTACAGAAAATCACATGAATTCAAGAAGCGAAATTGCATCACATATATCTAAGTTCCCCATAGAGCTGCAACAATGGCTAAGCGGGCGCCCGATCGAAGAAGTCGAATGCGTGGTATCAGATGTGGTTGGCATTGGCCGGGGCAAGGCTATGCCCGCCCGTAAATTTTTTCGCTCCGAGCGTATGTTTTTGCCTTCCTCAATCTTTTACCAGACTATCACCGGCGATTATGCCGAGGTGGATATTGAGAATGTCTGGACTGAATCAGACATCATCTTGAAGCCGGATATCGATACCGCCTGTGCAGTGCCCTGGGCTGAAGATGTGACTATTCAGGTGATTTGCGATCTGCAAGATCAGGATGGCGAACCCTTCGCCATGGCACCACGTAATGTGCTCAAACGGGTGCTGGCTTTGTACAAAAAAGAGGGCTGGAGACCGGTTGTAGCGCCTGAGATGGAGTTTTACCTCACCAAACCCAATATTGATCCCGATAATCCCATAATGCCACCCGTCGGGCGCACCGGGCGTAAAAGTGCCGGCAAACAGGCCTATTCCATCAGCGGGGTAGATGAATATGGCAAAGTGGTAGATGACATCTATGATTTTGCTGAAGCGATGGGTATGGAAATAGATACGGTGATGCAGGAAGGGGGCGCTGGGCAGCTTGAAATCAATCTGGAACATGGCGATCCGCTGGAGCTGGCGGACCATGTATTTTTGTTCAAGCGCTCCATTCGTGAAGCAGCGCTACGCAATAATTGTTATGCGACATTTATGGCAAAACCGATGGAGGGCCAGCCTGGTTCC